>NZ_RMVK01000010.1:0-59594 GCF_003942875.1 Streptococcus oralis
AGCCACAATTAAGAAATATATTCAAGAACAGGAAAAGCATGATATAGCACTAGATAAATTAAGTGTAAAAGAATATGAGGATCCCTTTAGGGATAGTGGTAAGTAATACTAAAGCCTCTTTAAGAGGCAAGTGACGAGTCAAGAGCAATGAGGCTTGAACAACGTGAAAGCCAGCGCCTTTAGGCGCTGGCTGGTGATTTGGGCTTATAGCCCTGGTGCAAACCACCCGTTAGACGGGTGGTTATGATTAGTTAATGACTTGTTGCGTCTTGGCATAGTTAGCCTCGACTGCTTCTTTTTCAGATTTCCACCAGTCTTGGTTGTCTGTGTACCATTTGATGGTATCTTTGAGACCTGCTTCAAAGTTGGTAAACTCAGGCTTCCACCCTAGTTCATCACGAAGCTTGCTAGCATCGATAGCATAGCGAAGGTCGTGACCAGCTCGGTCCGTCACATGGTCATAAGCATCAGCTGGTTGCCCCATTTCCTTGAGGATGAGTTCTAGGACTTCCTTATTGTTCTTCTCACCATCCGCACCAATCAAGTAGGTTTCCCCGATTTGACCTTTGGTTAGAATCGTCCAAACACCTGATGAATGGTCATTGGTGTGAATCCAGTCACGGACATTCTTACCTTCACCATAGAGTTTTGGCTTGATACCACTCAAGATATTGGTGATCTGGCGCGGAATGAACTTCTCGATATGCTGGTAAGGACCATAGTTGTTTGAACAGTTAGAAATAGTCGCTTTAACACCAAATGAGCGCACCCAAGCTTTGACAATCAAGTCTGAAGCCGCCTTGGTTGATGAGTAAGGCGAGCTGGGATTGTACTTAGTTTCAGCCGTAAATTTCTCACCTGGACCTTCTCCATGACCTGGCAAATCTTCACGCAGAGGTAGGTCACCATAGACTTCGTCAGTTGACACATGGTGGAAACGAAGGTCGTATTTACGAACCGCTTCCAAAAGTGTATAAGTCCCGATGAAGTTGGTGTGGATAAATGGACTCGGATCATTGAGCGAGTTGTCATTATGGCTTTCTGCCGCATAGTGAACAATGGCATCTGCTTGAGCAGCTAGCTTATCGACCAAGGTTGCATCTGCAATATCTCCAACAACCAACTCAACACGATCACCTAAAATTGCTTCAATATTGGCACGATTCCCCGCATAAGTCAGCTTGTCCAGCACTGTCACATGAATATCTGGAAAGTTATTATAAACATAATGAACAAAGTTAGAACCGATAAAACCAGCTCCACCTGTCACGATGATATTTTTGTATTCAGTCATTTTTATTCCTTAACTTTTTTACAAATCTTCTTTTCTTAGTGGTTTGACATCCTTAAGTAGGGGATGATGTTTATCTGCTTCCGAAACTTCTGCTTCTGCTAGGTTTTCCCACTGGATGCCCAAGGCTGGGTCTGCATAGTTGACAAAGGCATATTTAGGCTTGAGTTCAAGTGCCCAGTAGTCATTGACCAGATAGCTATAAGAAACTGTATCCGAGAGGACTTGGAAACCATTGGCTACGCCGCGAGGGACAAAGATTCCCTTACTTGCATCAATCTCGGTCTGATAAACATTTCCAAAAGTCTCACCTTCACGTAGGTCAACCCAAGAACCCAGAACCTTGCCACTATCTGCTACTGAGATGTACTTGTCCCAAGGTTCAGCATGGAGTCCTCGGAGAACATTTTTGCGAGAAAAGCTGACGTTGTTTTGCAGTTTCCCTTCAGCAAAGAAGCTTTCAGGAAAACCAAGTGGTAGCATCTTTTCTTTCTGAAAATTTTCCTTAAACCAGCCACGATTGTCACCATGAACTGGAATGTCAAACTCTAACAAACCTGGAATGGAATCAATCTTGTGCACTGCAAGTGTTTTGCCGAAAAAATTATCTGTCATCTAGATTTCTCCAATCAAACGAAGCAAGTATTGCCCGTATTCATTCTTCTTGAGAGGTTGCGCCAACTTCAGCACATCTTCGCGGCTGATATAACCCATTCGGTAGGCAATTTCTTCTAGGTTGGCAACCTGAACATTTTGCATCCTTTGAACCGTTTCGATATATTGGGATGCTTCTAACAGACTCTCATGTGTCCCAGTATCCAACCAAGCAAAACCACGGCCCATCACCTCAACAGAAAGATCTCCACGTTTCAAATAAGCATTGTTGACATCTGTGATTTCCAACTCACCACGTGCACTTGGTTTTATCTGTTTGGCAATCTCCACAACGTCATTGTCATAGAAATAAAGACCTGTCACTGCATAGTTAGAGCGAGGATTCTCCGGTTTTTCTTCTATGGAAATAGCATTCATGTCTGTATCAAACTCGACCACACCAAAACGCTCTGGATCCTTCACTTGGTAGCCAAACACAGTCGCACCCTTCTCTTTCTTAGCTGCCTTTTGAAGCATTTTGCTCAAACCAGGCCCATGATAGATATTATCGCCCAAGATCAAAGCAACACTATCGTCGCCGATAAATTCTTCACCAATAAGAAAAGCCTGAGCAAGTCCGTCGGGACTAGGCTGTTCCGCATAGGAAAGCTTGATCCCAAATTCGGAACCATCCAAGAGCAGGTCCTTAAAACGGGGTAAATCCTGTGGCGTTGAGATGAGCAAAATGTCCTTAATCCCTGCCAACATCAGGGTTGACAATGGATAGTAAATCATGGGTTTATCATAAACCGGCATCAGCTGTTTTGACGCAGCCCGAGTAAGTGGGTACAGGCGCGTTCCCGAACCACCTGCAAGAATAATACCTTTCATAATAGGCTTCCTTTCTAGCTAATTACCTATCCTATCCTATATTATATTTCATTTTGTCCCAAATTCCCTAAGGAATTTACTTCAATTTGGATAAGGCAGCTTTTAAATAGGCTCCGTCTCGAAGAGCAGCTCCAACTTTCCTAGCTTGTTCTGAAAGTTCCTTGTAGTCTTGAAGTGTCAAATCATCTAGTACTTTTTGGAGGTCGTGTAGAGAATCAACTGCTAGACCACACTGTTTATCCAGAACAAAATGTGCGAGAGCCGACTCTTTCCAGACTATTAGGGGAAAACCTGAAGCTAAGTAGAGAGAGGCCTTGTGCGAGTTGTTAAAGCGTAGATAGTTTCCGTAAGAACCTTGGCAGGTTTCTGAGCTGTCTCCGTCCCATACCAAACCAAAACTACCTTCAAGAGCAGCTGGGAGGTCATCTGGCATAAAGGAACCAAAGTAGCTAGTGTTTTTCAATGCACGACTTTCATCGTAGCCCACCCCATACAAGTTATAGGCGGGCTGGTCTGGCAAGTTATAAAGATAACCTGACTTTGCAGGGTTCAAATTTCCAGCTACGATAATAGGTTGGTTTTTTTGAGGAAGAGCTTGTACCTCAAAGTTAGGAATCAGATAGTCAAAAATTTCCAAGCTAACCATTTTATCTGCTGGCACTCCTTGACCTACCAGAACTTTCTTCATGATATCGTTATGAACGATAATGCCATCCACTGACATCAAAGCTTTCTTTTCTTGGAAGTAATTGCGCACTTTATGACGAAATTTCACTTCCGAACCTGCTGCATGACGCAAGGTTTCAATATCATGGATCAAAAGATAGAATTTTGCTCCTCTCTTTTGCGCCTGCTTAATGAGTTGTGAGATGAAAAATGTATGGTGGATAATAGGGAACTGAATCACCAATTCATCTCCGGCTCCCAACTGATCAAACACAGACTTGGTCGCACGATATTTGTGTTGTTGAGCTTTAAAGAAATTCATCTTATACCAATTCTCAACCTTGAGCTCCAACCCCTCATAACCCTCTGAGATTAGAATAGTTTCCACGTCATTTCGTGCCTTACTCCCTGCATTCTTTTCGTGTGCATTATGCAGAAATGAATCCTTCAGATAATATTTCACCTTTTCTCCCCTTTATCCGTGATGTTCTTAGATACTCCCTAGTTCTTCTTCTACCACATCCAATGCACGTTCAACAGTCACGTGCATATCATAGTATTTATAATCTGCTAAGCGCCCACAGAAAATAACTCGCCCATTTTTCTCAGCTTCTGCTAGATACTGCTCATAAATTGCATTGTTTTTGGCATCATTGATTGGATAGTAAGGTTCATCTCCTCTTTTCCAATCTGCTGGATATTCACGAGTAATAACGGTCTTGGCTTGAGTCCCAAACTCAAAATGTTTGTGTTCGATGATTCGCGTATAGGGAATATCACGTTCAGTATAGTTGACTACAGCATTTCCTTGATAATTTTCTTGATCCAAAATCTCATGCTCAAAACGGAGACTACGATACTCTAGTTCACCAAACTTGTAGTCAAAGAACTGATCAATCATCCCTGTGAAGACAATCTTAGTTGCTGAAGCCTCCAAGTTCTCCCGATCAGTAAAGAAATCTGTATTAAGCTCTACTTCGATTCCTTCCAACAACTTTTCGATGATGACATTGTAACCACCAATCGGAATTCCTTGGTAACGGTCATTGAAATAATTGTTATCATAGGTCAATCGAACAGGTAAACGCTTGATGATAAAGGGTGGTAGTTCAGTAGCAGAACGCCCCCATTGCTTTTCGGTGTAGCCCTTGATTAGCTTTTCATAGACATCCATACCAATCAACTTAATGGCTTGTTCCTCTAAGTTTTTAGGCTCAACATCTTGCATGTGTGTCGTCTGCTCAGCAATCTTGTCCTTGACTTCTTGGGGTGTCTTTGTCCCCCACAAAGCATAGAAAGTGTTCATATTGAAAGGCAGATTGTAAAGATGTCCTTGATAGTTGGCAATAGGAGAATTGATATAATTGTTAAACTCCGCAAACTGATTGACATATTCCCATACCTTTTTATTAGATGTATGGAAGATATGAGCCCCATACTTGTGGACATTGATTCCTTCAACAGATTGGCAATAGATATTCCCACCAATATGTTCTCGTTTATCAATCACCTTCACCTTCTTGCCACGTTTGTTAGCTTCGTAGGCAAAGATTGCACCTGACAAGCCAGCACCGACAATCAAATAATCGTACATAAAATCTCCTTATTTCTTTAAAACACTTTTTAGTTCTTGAAAATCCAAGACACGTAAGAGCAAAACCAAGCCGCCATAGACTAGGGAGCCAAGGGCAGCATAAATCAAGACATTCACAACAGACGAGAAGTGCATGAAAGCTTGTGCAGAATACAGGGCGCCGTACATCAGTAGTGCTGCTAGAAGTATTTTTAGCATGGATGGTAGAATCTTGACCTCTTTTAGATACGAACGTGTAAAGTAGAGTTGAATCAGCCAGACCAAACCTTCAGTCGCAACAGATACAATTGAAGCTCCAATATAGCCCAGAGGCGGGATTAAGAGGAGATTCAAGCCCACACTAAAAACAGCTGGAATAGTTGTTGATAGCATAAATTCACGATTCTTATTGTGAGGAATCAAGATTTGAATTCCCATTATATTGGTCCAACCAATAAAGAACATTCTAAAGACCATGATGGCAATCGCATAGCGAGCATCTTGGAAGTCTTGCCCCAGGAAAAAATTAACAAAATCTTTGTTAACAATCAAAATCCCCGCAATCATCGGGAAGATAACCAAGTTATACACTAAGAAAGACATTTCATGTAACTTGTTAACCGCCTTTTGATTGCCTGATGAGAGGAGATTGGAGACCCGAGGCAACATGACACTACCTAGCGAAGTTACCAAGGTCAACAAAATATTCAATAATTTCAAGGCTTGATCATAGATCCCGACATCCTTGGTCGAAGACAAGGCACCTAACATAGTGCGATCTAGCGTGATGTAGAGCGAAATGGCAATCTGTGGCAGAAACAAGAGAATGACTGGTTTGATATGCTCTTTGGCATAGGCTATATCCAGATGCGGCTTGCGAATGTGCTCCCGAGCAGGAAGCCACATACTCAACTGACCTAGTAGATCATAGGCAACCAAGAGGATGATATACAAGTACAAGTCAGATGGTTTCTTAACAAATAGGAATATCGATACAACACCTAGAAGTTTGACCATTGTGTTACGAGCAGTGATTTTTTTGAAATCTTCTAACCCTTGAAAGAGCCAAGAGATATCAAAACCACGAGACAGCAAACTAAAGCCAAGAATATAAGCAATTGGATTGTTCATTGACGGTACAAGCAAACAAACAATTATATAAAGTATAACCGCTAAACAGGTTGAAAGGACTTGTAAACTGTAAATACCCCAGAAGGTCTTTTCAACTTCCTTACGATGGCCGGAAATTTCCTTGGTCCCATAATTGGCTACTCCCAGCGTCGCTAGTAGGATAAAATAAGTCACGATAGAGTTATAGTATCCGTAAGACCCCAAATCATCCGAAGAGAAAACTCGGGTGATATAGGGAGTTGTAATCACTGGTAGGACGATGACAAGTAACTGATAGGACAGATTGTACAAGTAATTTTTTAAAACTCTCACACGGCTTCCCCCATCTCAAATTTTTCTCCTTCAAATTCCATCGCTGGGATGGTAGCAAAAAGAAGGAACATAAAAATATTGTATGATGGACGAACCCAGAAGGCCTCAAACATACAATTGACTGTTACTAAGGCCAGGCAGGTTAACAATAAATAGTTCTTCCTACGATAGAGAGTCCAAGACTGAACCATGTATAGGCATACCAACATAACAACTGGAATCAAACCGTAAGTAAATAACATTTGTACATAAGACGAATCTACATAGTCATAGTTCAAAACCGTTTCTGTCTTTCCTCCATATCCAACAAAGGAAATTCCACGAATTCCAAATAACTGTACGCCATATTTCTTAAGCGCTTCATGTCCCAAATACAATCGCATTCCGAAAAAGTTATTCAGAGAAACATATATTGGATGAGACCAACTAAACTTGTTGGATAGATAAATCATGACCGAAGAAGCGATACCAGCCGAAAAAGGCAGTAGGCCAAATAAGCGCCATTCAGTCTTGTTACGATAATAAAAGTATAGAAAAATTCCTGTTGCTGCTAAGATGGAGCCTGCATTTAAACGGGCATCACAATAATAAATAATAAAGGCCGCCAAGGCTACACCTGATAGGGTTCTTAGTAAGATAAACTTCTTTCTCAGAAGATAGGACAGAGCAGTAAAGAGATAGAAACAATGCGAGGCAAAATCTGTTGGATAGATAAAACCAAAAGAGTTACGTACAACCACTCCCACGGGGCGAGTTTGAACAAACTGTAAATTAGGAATAACATTGACTAACGATAGTAAAATAATAAACACTATAAAAGATAAACTCGTCCAAGTATAAATTTTAAGTATCGACTCTAAATCTGCTTTATAAAGAAAAACAATCAACAGCAAAAACATTAAACCATTTAAGTTTCCTGCCTTATAATAAACCATACTTCCAACTAAAATGAGGGTAGGTGCAAATATTAAAAAACTCAAAGAATAGCTACGAATATATAAAAAACGCACAGCTAGTAACATGATTGCAAAGAAAGGAACAAAATTAGGTATACTAGGTAATACAGGTGCTAACATTGAAGTGTTTATCATATCTATAGAAATTATCACAAATAAAACTGCTGTCACGAGCAATTTATCACGTTCTATCTTTAACATCTTCATTTTCCTTTTCTAATTTCTGAACTTTTTTCATTCAGTCGTTTATTTTTTCCACTTTTTAAAGTAATAATAGAGGCGTGGATACCTGCTAATCAAGACATAGAGAATCTTACGTTTCTTACTAACTCTAGCATTCTTCAAGACAAGAGGCAAATAGGGTCTCGTCTTCTCCTGAAGTCGCTTGAACTCTGCTGGATCTCCGTCACGAATCATCGTAAAGATAAGAAGACTTCCTGTAAAGAAGCGAGAAATAATGGCTGCTTGGAGTTCCGAATTCTCAGGATAGGTTGCATTCACAACCTCTTTTAAATGATCGATTGCTTCATAAAACTCATATTGTTTAGGCGTGAAGGCCGAGGCAGTAATGCTACCCGGTCTATGGTAATAATGGTAAATCGGAAGATGAAACAAGGCCACAGATTGGGCTTGGTTGAGATGCTCACTGATGACATAGAGGTCTTCGTAGATGCGCCCCTTGGGGAAGGGAGCTTTCTCCAGAAGTTCTTTCCGATAGAGTTTCCCGCAAGCAGAGACCGTCACAAGGTCTCCGTAGAGCATCTCAGTCAGAGCCTTCGCCTTATCATAGACTTTAACCTGGTCTAGATCAATCTGATCCAAGTGAAAATTCTGATAACGATGATAGTAGGCTGTCGGCTCTACTTTACCACTAACCATATCTGCTTGGGTCCGACCTTGTAGCTCTGCTAACAGTTCCAAGGCGTAAGGTTCTAAATAGTCGTCCGGATCTAGGAAGGTGATCCAGTCACCCTTGGCTTTCAAAACCCCATAGTTGCGAGCATCAGATAAACCACCGTTGACCTTGTGGTAGCTAGTCACCCAATCATACTGCTGGGCATACTGGTCACACAAGAGACCTGATCCATCACTCGATCCATCATCGACCAAGAGGACTTCCATATCCTTGTAAGTCTGATTTTCTAAACTCTCCATGGCATAATGAAGGTAGTCCTCCACATTGTAAACAGGCACAATTACCGAAATCATATTTCCTTTTCTTTCTCTTACTTATTTTTTCAGTTTAAATCTCAAATGAGCTTTTATCTGGAAGCAGTTGGTCCATAGCCTTGACGAAGTCTGTCATCACCTGTTCCTCATCTTGAACGTTGTGTCCGTCATTGATACACATAATTTGGTATTTACCAGAATTCAGTAGCTTCCAAAAATCTGGTCCGGCATTATCCAAAGAAAAGAGTCCCCCTAACTTAGGATTTCCGATAGCGTATTGACCACTAGCGATCTGCCAATATTTAAAGAGCCAAACATTGGTATCAGAGGGACTTCTGAAGCGACTCGCTGAGGTTGTCTCCAAAACTGCTTTTTCCTTTTCCCATACCAAGTCCATTGTTGATTTTAGTAGGGGATAGGGCAGGTGACTCTCCCAGAAACCACAGATAAACTTAGTAGTCCCATAAAGTAAAGTCTTGATTAATTGTTTAATCCCATGCTGAAAGGAAAAAAAGTGACCATTATTTAAAATTTCTTTCTTCGAAAAATGACTAGTGATAATTCCCATATCATTCATTTGGAAATGACCAGTTCCATATCTCTCCGTTGTAATAGGAGCTAAAGCTGTAACATACTTTGGCAAACCATCCTCCGAGAAAAAGTCTATCGGCTCAACTGGAGCCGTCAAATACATATCGTCATTAAAAAAAACAAAATGCTCTGAGAGACCAGGGATTCGATGGATGTTACTTTCGATAGGATTGGCAGAAAAAACTGGCAGGTAGTCATTACAGATAATCTCTGTATGATCTACCAACACCAATTTTTCACTATTTATATCTAACCAGCTTGGCTTTTGCTGGTCGGTCACGAGGTAGACCTTATTGACCCAAGGAGCAAATTTTTCCACACCCCTAAACCAGTACTTAAAAGTTCCCCATTCACGATAGGATTTCTCTGAGTTCATACCCTCTTTAAAAGTGTTTATTGAGCCATCGTATTGGGCTTTCTTTTCTCTCCAAACCAAATCATTCCCATCAACCCATGCGACAACAAAATCAATCTTTTCTACCATTCAGTCTCTCCTATTTAAAAATTCAATAGTCTATCCATCAATTTTATAGAGGTATATTGTTCAAAGTATAGTGCCTTTGCTTTATCAACTTTTTGAATAATATCATCAACCATAGGATTGAAATGTTCCATTAGCTGTGCTAGTGCCTCAAAATCCCCTGAAGGATAAAAAGTCACCAGAGATTCATCAACATAATCTCGAACAGAGGGAATATCATTCACAATGATAGGAACTCCTAGAGACATTGCTTGAAGCATAACCATATGACCAGCGGATAAATCAATATCTTTTAACGATAGGACAAGGAAATCGGACTTAGCTAATACATCTCCAAAGGTTTCTACTACTACATCAGATAAAACTTGAATGTTTGAACCATGCGTAGGAACTCTCCATGGCTGAGTTGCAATCACACACGGCATTGAAAGGGTTGAAGTCTCTACTGCCTTGACTAAAGTCTCATAATCTCGGTTACTACCTCCACCTGAAAAGATATACTTAGTTGGTAAAGAACCTTGATAAGTTAGTTGATTATCATAATCTAAGCCGTAATGAATAAATTTAAATTTCTCCTGAAATTCTGGAAAGAGTTCCGAATAATAATGAATTTCTTTTGAACCATAGACTATGATATTACTGATATTCTGGAAAGACTTTTTCACAAGTTGCTTTCGTAAATAATAATAGATTTTATTTTTCTTATTCTCAAACAAAAACCCTGCTAATGTAATTTCCTTGCCACTTTTATTTAAAATTCCTAAAAAGATACCTACAAGAGGATTTACACAAATAATTTTCTTGACATCATATTTTATGAATTTCCGAGCATAATCATAGGACATTTTCCACATTAAAAAATGATACAAAGCACTACCGATGTATTTGAAATTACGTACTCTTCTTATAAGTGGACTTTCATAGTTGGTATAAACTACTCGGCTCCCGCCATGAAGAGATTGGTAATACTCTTCATTCTTTTTTTGTAGCTCACTGTCTAAAATGATTAAATTTTCCATTATACCCCTTATTGTAAATTATCATAAAATTCCGAGAAGTTCTTGATGTAACTCTCCAAAGAAAACAGCTCTTTTTGTCTCTGATATCCTACTCGCCCAAATTTTTCTCTTTTTTCAGAACTATCTAGTAAGAGAGAAATGGCATTAGACAGTTCTTGAGGAGAATTTGGTTTGACTAAGCAACCACTTTTGTCATCTACTACCATTTCAGCTATTCCCCCATTGTTATAACCAACAACTGGTTTTGAACAAGCCATGGCTTCTAGGACTACTGTAGGTAGGGAATCAGGTTTTATACTTGGTAAGACAAAGATATCAAACATATTATAAAGTTCAGAAGTCTTATCGTAGTAATCAATACGATGAATTTGTGACACAACAGATGAAGAAGCTATTCTCTTATCTAGTTCTTCTAAGCGCCATTCTTCACCAGGAAAAACACCTCCAGCCAGGAAAGCCACCGCTTGCTCATTCTTTTCCAAAAGTGGCTCGACTGCTTCTATGAAATCATTTTGTCCTTTAATAGCATTGACCCGACCAATCATGCCAATCACAAGTGCATCTTGCGCAATGTCAAATTTTTCACGAATAGAAGACGCATCCATTGGATAATAGACAGCATTATCGACACCGTTATAAATCACTTCCACTTGGCTATCTTTGATAAAGGGAGACTGCTTGATATGATTAGCGACCGCTTGGGACACCGTCACAATCTTGTCTGCATATCGTCCCATGAGCATATTGATAAAGTCAGAAATAGCTTTGGGTTTGACGATAATCTCATGAACATGCCAAATCAAAGGCAGCTTGAGCTTGCGTTTCAAATAGATGCCCTCCAAAACAGCCGCTGTATTATTGTGAACCATATCTATACTGTGTTCTCGAGCATAGAGGGCGATTTGCTTAGCATAGAAATTATAAGAGCGAATATAGTCGGCAATGCCTTTAGGATTAAAGTATTTTCTACGTAAAATCGGATAATCCAACACGCTGACCTTAGCTCCAACTTGGCGCAAAGCCTCGACTAAAACACCGTCATTTGGCAAGATGACGTGAGCTTCAAATTCTTTGGAATCCAATCCTTTTATCAATTCCAATAAAACCTTATCTGCTCCATACATTTCTGCACCAGCATGCAAGTATAAAATCCGTTTCATTCCCTATCCTTTAAACACTTCTTCATAATCTGACACAATCTTTTCCCATGTGAAAGCTGTGATAATTCTTTGGCTTGACTTGAAATCCAAGTCAGCTATCACTACCTGATCAAATCCCTCTACTTCCTCAATGACGCGTGCCAACTCATCTTTTTTCCAATAAATGGCCCCGTCTTCACCAACCTCACGGTTAAAACCAACATCTAGCAACAAATTTAGTTTTGTGGATGCTAAAGCTTCCAGTAGAGAAGGGTTGGTTCCTCCAACCTCATGCCCATGTAAATAGGCAAAGGCATTTTCACGGATGTACTTGAGCAACTCTTGGTCATAGACAGTACCGACAAATTTGACCCTAGGATCTTTGTCAAAACCAGTATCCCGTAACAACTGGTCGTAAAATTTATTCTGCTCCACATTTGTGATGAGAACAAAGTCCTTTTTGGACTTGGACTTGATAAATTCACGAATCATGGCTTCGTAGTTATTTTCAGGAACAAATCGTCCCACTACTAGATAATAGCCATTTTCGCTAACTTCTTTTTCCTTATACCAATCTCGAACTTTGGCATCTTCTGCTTTCAGGATTGAAGGAGCTGTATCTGTCCCATAGGCAATATAGGTGGTCTTTGGTTGGTACTGCTTATAATCCTCTTGGATATATTTTTCAATGTTTTTACTGTCACAGACCAGTAAATCTGCATGTTTGACCATGAGCTGCTCTGAAAATTTCCAGTACTTACGAACTGGAAGGCTCCATTTTGCTCGCAACCATTCATGACCATCAGGATTCACCAGCAAAGAGCCACCAATCGCACGAATTTTTTTCTTAAGTCCAGAAATAAAAGGACCGATGCGACAAGCTAGAATGTAAAAAATGGGAGCCTCGTCCTTGTTCTCCTTAGCCAATTCAATAGCCTTGTTGACCGCTGCAATATCGTAAGCGATGGCGCGGGCCGGTCCGATATTGGGTACATCGATGTTGAAGCAAATGGCTCCATTGTGCTCAAACTGGTCTTCCTTAATACCAGACTTGGCAGAATTTTCACGCATACAAGCAACATAGTATTGTATGTTGCTGTCTTTTTGATATTCGGTTAATTTTTCAACAAAGGTTTCAAATCCTCCATACTTAGCAGGAATCCCCTTTGAACCAATAATATAAACTGACTGTTTCATTTCTCTCCTAACAGGACTGAAGGGCAGAAATTACTTCGCCCCATCTCTCATAAATACAACTTTAACGGTCTTTAACAATATTTCAATATCTTTCCAAATAGTCCAATCATCAATATAGGCCACATCTAATTTAACAACTTCATTGAAATCCTTGATCTCACTTCGCCCGCTGACTTGCCACAAGCCTGTTATCCCAGGTTTAAAACTCAATCGACGTTTTTGTTCAGGAGTATATTTCTCATACTCATCCACTGTTGGGGGACGGGTTCCGACCAGACTCATATCTCCCATTAAAACATTCCAAAACTGCGGTAACTCATCTAGGCTGGTCTTACGAATAAAGCGACCAATTGGAGTGATACGGGGATCATCATCGACCTTAAACATGCCCCCCTGCATAGTATTTTGCGCCAAAAGTTCTTGTTTCCGCTGCTCAGCATTCACGCACATAGATCTAAATTTATAGAAAGTGAAATGTCGACCATTTTTTCCAATACGCGTTTGAGAAAAAATCGCTGGCCCACCATCTTGTCGAATCATCGGAACCAAAACAATGCTCACCAAACCACAAATAATCAAGCCGACAATCGAACCGACAATATCAATGAACCGTTTAGCAATGACATGACTGGTCTTATAAAATTTTGTAGAAAACGTGATAACATTCAGCCCTGCCATCCCACGAATCTTTTTATCACTACCTAGATAGTTATTAAAAGCATTCAGATTAACTGTAACATCAATTCCCATTGTCTCAAAAAGTGAGATAAACTCCCCGATGTCGTACTCTTCACTTGGTAGATTGATAAAGACCTCATCGACAACTTCATGAGTAGCAAAGTCTAAGATATTCTCAGCAGGTACAACCGTTAAGGATTGATGCTGAAAATCAGGCTGGTCTAAAACACTGACTGCCACCAAGTTCCAAAAAATTTCTCCCGACTCTATCAGCCTATCGATGACTTTTTCAACCCTAGAGGTCGCTGTTATCAAGAATATCTTCTTACTCCCCTTGAGATTTGGAAAGATGCTTTTTCTATAGCGTTTAATGCATAGATTCAACAAATACAACAGAATAGAGTGTATTGTCAAAAAATAAATCATTCCTCGTCTAGAGATACTAAAACGATCTTCTAAGAAAAAATTCGAAATACTGATAGCTAAAGCAAAGAACACAATGTACTTTGCAGTGTTGATAAACTCTGCTAAATAACCCCTTTTAAAAAAATCATGCCCATAATCACTGATATAAAAAATAAAAAAATGAAGAATGAACAAGATAATAACAGAAGTATTTACAATCTCTGTTTCCTTAACAAAACTAAGTAAATAAGCTAATAAAATGACAAGAAAACTCTGGATTGTCGCCAAAGTAATCTTCAATCCCTTTTCTTCCATAATATCTTCCCTAAACTATTTATTATTTTTTGCCATAATTCCCATAGGAGCCATAAGCCCCATATGATCCATACTTCTCAACTGAAGTATTGAGTTTGTTAAGCACAATTCCTAAGAATGGTTTGCTTGTTTGTTCGAGTTGTTCTTTAGCTTTTTGGACATCACGACGATTTGTTTCACCAGCCGCAGTTACTAAAACAGAAGCGTCACACTGCTGCGTGATAATCGCCGCATCGATAACAATTCCAATCGGAGCAGTATCTACAACGATGTAGTCAAAGTACTTGCGTAAGGTGTCAATCATGGTCGCAAAATTTTCACTTTGTAACAAAGCTGTTGGGTTTGGTGATACAGAACCCGCTTGAATGACAAACAAATTTTCAACATTGGTTTCACATAAACCTTGTGATAGGTCTGTTGTGCCTGACAAGAACTCTGTTAGGCCTGTAATCTTTTCCCGTGATTTAAAGACACCTGACATTACTGAATTACGGATATCCGCATCAATCAACAGCGTCTTATAGCCCGCACGCGCGAAAGCCCAAGCAATATTGGTAGAAGTTGTTGATTTTCCTTCTCCTGGTTTGACAGAGGTAATGGAAATCACTTTCAAGTTATTCCCACTCAATTGAATATTGGTGCGAAGGGCATTGTAGTATTCTTCTGCTTTTCTTGCCAAATCTAATTTTTTTTGTGCAATTTCTAACGTTGGCATTTTTCTCTCCTATTTCAATTTATCCAAATTTGGAACTACTCCCAATAGTGCAATTTGCATCACGTCCTCAATATCTTCTGGACGTTTCACTCGTGTATCCAAGAGCTCAACAAGGAGAACTGTGACAACCATCACAACCGCCCCCGCAAGGAATCCAACCATGGTATTGCGACGAATATTTGGTGAAGATGGCGATGTTGCAGGGCGTGCTTCTTCAAGTGTTGTCACATCCGAAACGCGAGTGACGCTGATGATCTTTTGAGCCGCAACCTCTCTCAAAGAGTTGGCGATACGGCTAGCTTCCTCAGGTGCACGGTCTGTAACAGAAATCGATACAATACGCGTATCCACTGGAACTGTTACCTTGATTTTACTAGCTAGACCTTTTGGAGGGAGTTCTAGTTTCAAATCAGTCGCAACCTTCTCTAAAACGTCTTGCGAGAGAATGATTTCGCGATAGTCTTTTACCAAATAAGATCCTGCTTGCAAGTCTTGGTTAGTCAAGCCAGGCTTATCTCCCTGATTACGATTGACCACATAAATTCGGGTCGTACTCGTAAACTCCGGCTTCACAATAAAACTACTATAGGCAAATGCTACTATCCCTGTCACGAATGCTACCAAAGCAATTAACAATTTTCGCTTCCAAAGGATTTTAAGCAAGTGAAATACATCGATTTCCATCATATTTTGTTCTTTCATTTTTTCTCCTAAATCAATTGATCCATTATTATTTTTCGGGGATTATCCTTAAAAAGTTCCTTAGCCTTATCTTCACTGTATTTTTTAGCAATGATATCATAGGCTTCCTCCATATGAGGAGGTCTGTGATCCAAGTTATGCATGTCACTTGCTATCACGTGAACCAGATCTCGTTCCAAGAAATACTGGGCTCTCTTTTTCATGAATTTATAAGTTTCTCCGAAGAGTTTAGGTTTCAAGACATGAGAACTATTAACCTGAGTATAACATCCCATATCAATCAGCTCTCGCACGCGCTTTTCATTATTTTCTAAAGCATCGTAACGTTCAATGTGGGCAATGACGGGTGTAATGCCTAACATTAGAATATTACTCAGCCCCTTATGCATCTCTCGATAGGGCGTATTCATACTAAACTCAATCAAAGCATAGCGACTATCGTTGAGGGTTGGGATTAATTTCTTTTCCAACTTCTCAACAATATCCGGCGTATAGTAAATTTCTGCCCCATAGGCAATGATTAAGTCATCCGCAACTTCCTTAGCCATTTCTCGCACCTTCAAAAAATTGGTTGCGATTTTTTCTTCAGGAGTTTCAAACATCCCTTTTCGTCTATGCGAAGTGGAAACAATTGTTCGTACTCCTTGACTGTAGGCCTCTCTAAGAAGCTTTTTACTTTCCTCTATCGACTTTGGACCATCATCCACATCGAAAACGATGTGCGAATGGATATCTATCATGCTACTTGCCCTCCATCACATCATTGATAGCAGCTTTGGCGGCAGCCAAGCTACTTTCATCGATTTCCATCATGTAGAGGTTACTATCTGGCATAGCGTATGAAGGAAGGTCCGTGCGTCCAGTTCCCTTCAAGTCTTGAGAGTTGACTTTGTAGTTCCCACCACTCTCCAATTGAGTATTGACTAGATCCATCATGGTTTCCAAAGGCATATTGGTCTGAAGAGAATCTTGCAATCCTTGGATGATATTGTCATAGTTCTTCAAAGCTTCGGTTGACGTCAACTTCTGAATAACAGCTACAATAACCTTTTGTTGGTTCCGACCACGGTCACGATCTCCATCTGCTAGAGAGTAGCGCTCACGAACAAAACCAAGAGCCTGCTCAGAGTCTAGATGGACATTCCCAACGGGGAAATGGTACTTGCCATGCAAAGAAGTGAAATCCTGATCATTATAGACATCAACGCCACCTAAAAGGTCAATCAATTTCAAGAAAGAAGTGAAGTTCAAGCGAACATAGTAGTTAATATCCACTCCATAGAGATTTTCCAAGGTATGAATCGACGAGTCCACTCCATAAATTCCAGCATGGGTCAACTTATCCTTTTGATTATTTCCCCCATCCGCAATCGGAACATAGGAATCTCGGGGTGTTGTAGTCAGAAGGATTTTCTTGGTATCTCGGTTCACAGTCATCAAAATGTTTACATCTGAACGCGAAACGGAACTAATCGGACCATAGGTATCAATACCACTCACATAAATATTGAAAGCTTTATTCTTTGATACCTTTGGTGCCGCTACATCCTTAGTTAATTGTTTTGTATAGATTTTTTTGATTTTTGAAGCATAATCTGGATACTCTGCTTCAATGATATTTTCAAAAACACTATTTAAGACAATTGCTTTCGTTTCGCCAGAAAGCAGACTCTTATAAGCTGCTAGATAAGAAGTACTCTGTTCAACTGTCAAGTCTTTACTCTGTGTCGTCTTAATATCCGCCACCAACTTTTGGATATTATCATTATCTGTTTCAGTCGGACCTGTTACACTATCCAACTGGGTCACATTATTGATTTCACTATCTTTCAAAACGACCACACTCATCGAATACTCTGAGTAGTTTGAGGTCGCATTGATATGATTGGTAAAACCGACAAACTGTTGCAAAGCATAGAGAGAAACGGAGCTAACTACGATAGCAAGTGTCAAAAAGAAAACCGTAAACTTCTCGGCTTTTTTATACACTATCAGAAGGATTGCAATTACAGCAGAAATAAAAATAAGAACCGCCGTAAGGATATTGAGGTACCGAAAAGCTAAGATATTATGTTTAAAAATTAAGAACAGCAAAAAACCACTCAATAATAAATAAATGGTTGATAAAACTATATTAATATTTCGTTTTACATTCCCTAAACGAGCTCTCTTTGAACGTCTACTCATGATAATCCCCTATACACGTTAATAGTTATAAATATTATATCACAATCATGATGGAAATTCCATCCATCCTTGCTATTTTCAGCGTTTTCATTCGCTTTTGTTCTATTAAGTTACTCTAAAATATGAGCAAAGTTCCGAATGCCATTCTACACAAAAAGACAAGGCGCTCAGGGGCAACCTTGTCTGTGATCTTATTTTACGTGGTTTTCAAACTCTTTCTGGCTCTTTTCGATAGCCTTTTTACTTTCTTCTTCCCACTTAGCCTTGGCTTCATCAAATTGTTTCTTGGTAACAGGGTCTTTTTGTAATCTCATGTACTTATAATTATTTCCGTCACCCTTGATACCTACTAGGGAGTAGGCACGTGTAAACGGAGTTACTTTGGTTACAGAGGCTGTACCGCCATTTGACATAGCAGACATGACTAGAGAATTGTCAATCATCCAAGCTTGAGCTTCAGCGTATTTTTCATAGCGCTTAGCGACATCTTTGTTCTCAGCATCTGCTTCTTTCAGGAGTTGTGTATAGGTATCGAGCCCCAAACTCTTAATGAGCTCTTGGTCTTCCTTGGCATCAAGACCAAAAATCTTGAGATAGAAGCCAGTTTCAGCATTGAAGGGGTCTAGATAAGTTGATGGATCCTGGTAATCACCAACCCAACCATCAAAGTTTAGGTCGTAGTCACGAGCTGCTGGATTTGGTGCTAGGAAGGCAACATTTCCAAAGTCATCTGTAGAAAGCTGTTGAACATCAATGACGATATTGTCAGAACCTAGTACTGTTTCAAGGGTTTGTTTAACCGAGTTCATACCAGAGACCGCATTTTTATTCGTCTGATCAACAGGGACATCCAAATGGATTGGGAAAGTCACGCCTTGGGCTTCTAATTCCTTTTTAGCTTCCGCAAATTTTGCTTGGGCCTTTTCCTTGTTGAAGTAGGCATCTTGAGCGTCTGCCAAATTGATACCTGACCACTCAGTTCCGTAGTTCACAAGCTTAGAAGCTGTTACTTCTCCAAAGGTCTTATCTCCCACCTGGACAAATGTTGGGGGAACCAGAGTATTACGAAGGGTTTTGCTCGCTGCTTCTTCACCGTTAGATTGAGCAGAGTAGGCTGTTCGATCAATTCCAAAGTTGATAGCCTGACGGAAATTTTTATTTAAGATAGCTATTTGAGCTGATTTCTTTTGGTCGTCCGTTGTTTTAGCGGTATGATTATAGGTTTTGCGGTTGACGTTAAAGTTAAAGTACCAAGATGTCTTGTCTTGTAAGCTATAGACGATATTGTCTTGGTATTTTTCTTTTGTCTTAGCATAGTTCGAACTATTTGGATAGACTCCTGCAATCGAGTAAGCACCACTTTCAAAGTTTCGAATGGTCATCTCCTGATCTGACCCATCAAAGTAAGCTAACTTAACTTTTTCAATGGTTACTTTATCATGGTCATAATAGTGTGGATTCTTCACATATTCGATCGAAGATTTTGATGTGAAATCTTTTAACAGATATGGACCATTATAAAGGATACTGTCTGGTGTCAAGGTACCAAAATCTTTATCCTTTGATTTCAAGAACTCTTCGTTGACTGGGAAAAGGATACTATTGGTTGTCTTTGAATTCCAATACGGTTCTGGTCGAGTCAAAGTGTACTCGACTGTGTAATCATCCAAGGCTTTGACACCGACAGTTGAAAAGTCATTGGTCACACCCGTCACATAGTCATTCAATCCCTTGATTGAATTTTGGATCAGATCCATGGCTTGCCCCTTATTGTCCGCGGCATATTTGATCCCAGTGACAAAATCCTGAGCTTTGACTGAAGCATATTCCTCACCGTCAGCTGTATACCACTTGGCATCTTTTCTAAGCTTGTAGGTATAAGTCAAACCATCTGCTGAAACAGACCAATCCTCCGCAAGAGCAGGTACGAGGTTCCCATAGCTGTCATTTTCTAACAAACCATCTACGAGATTGGTAATAACGGCAGTGTTATCTGCATAATAATCTAGGAGATAGTTAAAAGTTGTTGGATTCGCACTAAATGTTGATGAATAAGTGCTAGTATCTGTATTGGACTGTCCACATGCCGAGAGCAAAATCCCTGTCGCTAAGACAAGACCTGTCCCGATTAGTCTTTTTTTCAGTTTGATCATCATTCACTCCTTTATGTCAGTTTTTATAACATAACCATATTTTATCAAATTTATTCAAAAATGTAAAGTTACTGCCTTTATGACAACTGGTGTCTCAAAACAAAAAGGAAGCACAGTTTCCTGCAACTTCCTTTTCTGTTTATAGATTACTTGACGTGTTTTTCAAGTTCTTTTTGGTATTTGGCATTTGTCTCGATTTTTTCTTGTTGCCATTTCTTGAAGGCTTCTTCGTATTCTTTTGCAGTCACAACGTCATTTTGCAACTCCAAACCTTTGAACACAAATGGGTCTCCCTTGATTCCGACTTGAGAGTATGCTTTTGTAAATGGTACAGTACGGCTAACCGTTGGAGAACCACCTGAAGAAGCAACTGGGATTAAAAGTGAACTATCCGATACCCAAGCTTGAGCTTTAGCATATTTTTCATAACGCTTGTTAAGGTCGCTGGTTTCAGCTGCAGCATCATCCAAGAGTTTCTTGTATTCGTCCAGTCCAACTTGAGCCATCACTTCTGGATCTTGTCCGCGCTTGATCCCCAAGTGTTTAAGGGCAGAACCCTTCTTAGCATCAAGAATGTTGAGGTAGGTAGCTGGGTCTTGATAATCTGGTCCCCAACCAGTTCCGTTCAAGTCATAGTCTTTTTGGGATGGAACCTTGGCTTGAGATGTAATGCTCAATTTCTCATTATCGGTCATTTGAAGGACATCGACAATGACATTTTCAGTACCAAGTGATGATTCGATAGACTGCTTGAGTGAGTTGGTTTGTTGAACCGCGATTACATCTGTTTGTTCAACCGGGATATCCAAATGGATTGGGAAGGTAACCCCCTTGGCTTGCAATTCTTCCTTGGCTTTAGCAAAGGCTGCCTTAGCTTTTTCAGGACTGTAAATCGTATCCTTGCCATCTGTAAGGGTTACATCTTTCCACTGGTCTCCATATGAAACGAGCTCTGCCTGTGCCAACTCTCCAAAGGTTTTTTCACCCACTTGAACGTAGTCATGTGGCACTAGGCTGTTACGGATAATCTTGTTCGCACCTTCTTCACCATTCAACTGAGCAGTGTAAGAATGACGATCAAGAGCAAAGTTCAGCGCCTGACGGAAGTTCTTGTTGAGAAGAGCTTCTTTCGTTGAAGTTTTTTGAGCCTCGTCTGTTTTGGCTGTTTTATTATAAGATTGGCGGTTTACGTTAACAGTGAGGTAGTAGCTAGTCGCTTCTTGTGGACTGTAAACAATCTTATCTCCGTACTCTTGTTTAGTTGACTCAAAATTTGAACTTGTTGGGAAGAGACGGGCAGTTGTATAAGAACCTTGTGTAAAGCTACGAATCAAGGATTCTTGGTCTGATCCATCGTAGAAAGTTAGTTTAATATTGTCAATCTTGACATTGTCCTTATCCCAGTAGTTTGGATTCTTTTCATATTCAATGACTGATTTTGAAGTCAATGATTTCAAGAAATAAGGACCATTATATAGGATACCTGATGGGGTTGGTGCACCGTAGTCGCTCCCTTTAGAATTCAAAAATTCTTCATTAACTGGAAGCATGGTTGCAGTTGTGACCTTAGAGTTCCAGAAACTTTCTGGTTTGTTGAGCGTGTATTCTACCGTGTAATCATCAACAGCCTTAACTCCTACGGTAGAGAAATCATTGCTCTCACCACTAACATACTCTGCCAAACCTTTGATAGAATCCTGAATCAAAGAAAGACCATCTGATTTTCCGTCAGCAGCATGTTTAAGCCCAGTAACAAAGTCTTTGGCCTTAACTTCAGCGTATTCTTCTCCATCAGAAGTATACCATTTTACACCCTTACGAAGTTTGTAGGTGTAAGTCAAACCATCCTTTGAAACAGACCAGTCTTCTGCAAGTGATGGAATTAAGTTCCCATACTTATCATTTTCCAAAAGACCATCAACAACGTTTGCTATAACGTCAGAGGTTGAGCTCTTGCTCGTCACACTATAGTCCAAAGAAGATGGATCCATAGCGTAGACATAAGAGAATGTTTTGGGAGCATCCGCTTTCTTTTCACTTTGCCCACAAGCAGTTAACAGTAGGGCTGCACTCAAAACAGCACCTGCTCCTAAGAGCCACTTTTTCGATTTCATAAGTAATCTCCTTAAAGATAGTGTTTTCACCATTATACCCTATTTTTTCATAAAAGCAAGAACTTTCGACAGATTTTTTAGAAAATTCTAACAAATATTTTTTAAAGACTTTTCTACATAATTTTTAGTAAAAGAACCTCAAGCATCAAAGACTTGAGGTTCCCTTATTTTAATCCGTTAGTTCCACACAGAAAGCATCCCATGGAGCCAAGACCTGTTTTTCAACTGCTTCTTTAGCAGTAGTGTTTTCAATCAAGACCGATTTGACTTTTCCTTCTACTGCAAAGTTTTGTTTTTCATTGGACAAGTTAGCCACAACTAAGAAACGGCGGTCACCGTCCTTACGGATATAAGCAAAGACCTTATCAGCCGTATCAAGCAATTCAAAATCAGCTCGAATCAGCCAACTATTTTCCTTACGGATTTGAACCAGCTTCTGATAGGTATAGAAAATAGAATCTGGATTTTCCAGTGCTTCTTGAACGTTGATTGCTTGATAGTTTGGATTAACTGCCAACCAAGGTTGACCTGTTGAGAAGCCAGCATTTTTGCTTTCATCCCATTGCATCGGGGTGCGGGCATTGTCACGACCAATGACACGGATGCTGTCCATAATCTCCTCTAGCGGAACGCCTTTTTCAAGAGCCTCACGCGCATAGTTGAGGGATTCAATATCTTCTACTTGATCCAGTGTTTCAAACGGATAGTTGGTCATCCCAATCTCTTCACCTTGGTAAATATAAGGTGTCCCTCTCATGAGATGAAGCAAGATTGCAAAGGCTTTGGCAGATTTTTCACGGTATTCTTGGTCATTTCCCCAGATAGAGACAATACGAGGGAGGTCATGATTGTTCCAGAAGAGGGAATTCCAGCCGTCTTCAACTCCTAACTCTGTCTGCCATTTGTTGAAAATTTCTTTTAATTTCCCTACATTTAATTCTTTTTGGTACTGCCACTTAGGTTGCCCTTCCTGATACTGAAGACAGATGTGTTCAAACTGGAAGACCATTGACAATTCTTGTCCTTTTGGATCCGAGTAGAGCTTAGCAATCTCTGGCGTTGCCCCCCAGGTCTCTCCTACTGTCAAGAGATTTTTGTCGCCAAAGGTCGCCTGATTCATTTCCTTGAGATAGGGATGGAGCATAGGACCATTATTGACTACCTTCTCGTCAGGAATTTTCCCAATCATGTCAATAACATCCATACGGAAACCGCCAATGCCTTTATCAATCCAGAAGTTCATCATCTCATAAATTTTCTGGCGCAGTTTTTCATTCTCCCAGTTGAGATCAGGCTGTTTCTTGCTGAAAAAGTGGAGATAGTATTGACCAGATTTTTCATCGTATTCCCAAGCAGACCCACTAAAAATAGACTCCAAATCATTGGGCTCATCTCGCCAGATATAGTAGTCTCGCTCAGGGCTATCAGGATTTTCACGGGCCTCGACAAACCAGGCATGCTCATCTGAGGTATGATTGACCACCAAGTCCATGATAATTCGGATGTCTCGTTTCTTAGCTTCCGCGATGAGTTCATCCATATCCTCCATGGTTCCGAAAATAGCTGCAATGGCTTGATAATCAGCAATATCATAGCCATTATCGTCCATAGGGCTGTCATAAACAGGAGAAAGCCAAATCGCTGTGATTCCTAACTTAGCTAGATAGTCTAACTTACTAGTAATTCCTGGCAAATCGCCAATTCCATCTCCATTACTATCCATAAAACTCTTAGGATAGACTTGATAGACTACGGCATTGTGCCACCATTTTTCTTGCATTTTCTTACCTCATTATTTTAATAATCTATAGTCTATGATAGCGCTTTTCTAATTTTTGTGCAAGCGTTTGCCCAATCTTTTTAATTTCTTTTTTGACTCCGTAGTTTCCTATCTTCCAATTTTTTATTATAATAGAGGTCAGAGGTAAAAAAATGAAAAAACAAGCTTTTAGTTCTGAACAATATTTGAATCTACAGCGCAACCACATCTTGGAGCGCATCAACCAATTTGACGGCAAACTCTATCTGGAGTTTGGCGGCAAAATGTTAGAAGATTTCCACGCTGCTCGTGTTCTTCCCGGTTATGAGCCTGACAATAAAATCAAGCTCTTGCAAGAATTGAAAGAGCAGGTTGAAGTTGTGATTGCCATTAACGCAAACAACATCGAGCATTCTAAAGCGCGTGGCGACCTAGGCATTTCTTATGACCAAGAAGTTCTTCGTTTGATTGACAAATTCAATGAGTTGGGAATTTTTGTTGGTTCGGTTGTCATCACACAATACGCTGGACAACCTGCTGCAGATGCCTTCCGCAACCAGTTAGATAAAAACGGAATTGATTCTTATCTTCATTACCCAATCAAAGGATATCCGACTGATATGGACCACATCATTTCTCCTGAAGGTATGGGAAAAAATGACTACATCAAAACCAGTCGCAACTTAATTGTCGTAACAGCTCCTGGGCCAGGTTCTGGAAAATTGGCCACTTGTATGTCAAACATGTACCACGACCAAATCAATGATATCAAGTCTGGCTACGCTAAGTTTGAAACCTTCCCAGTCTGGAACCTGCCCCTTCATCACCCGGTCAACTTGGCTTATGAGGCTGCCACAGCAGACCTAGATGATGTCAACATGATTGACCCCTTCCACCTTCAAACCTACGGAGAAACCACTGTCAACTACAACCGTGATATCGAAATTTTCCCAGTGCTCAAGCGCATGCTAGAACGTATTCTAGGTGAATCTCCATACGCTTCACCGACAGACATGGGTGTCAACATGGTTGGTTTTGCTATTACAGATAATGAAGCCGCTATCGAAGCATCTAAGCAAGAAATCATCCGTCGTTACTATCAAACCGTTCTTGATTTCAAAGCCGAAAAAGTAGGTGAATCTGCTGTCAAGAAGATTGAACTTCTCATGAACGACCTCGGTATCACACCTGCAGACCGTAAAGTTGCTGTCGCAGCACGTCAAAAGGCTGAAGAAACTGGCGGGCCTGCCCTAGCTCTCGAATTACCATCTGGTGACATTGTCACTGGCAAAAACTCAGAACTCTTTGGCCCAACAGCTGCTGCTTTGATCAATGCCATCAAGAAATCTGCTGCTATCGCTAAAGAAGTGAAGTTGATTGAGCCTGAAGTTGTCAAACCAATTCAAGGCCTTAAAATCAACCATCTAGGTAGCCGTAATCCGCGCCTACACTCAAATGAAATCCTGATTGCTCTTGCCATCACAGCTATGGAAAATCCTGATGCTGCGCGCGCCATGGAAGAACTTGGCAACCTCAAAGGAAGTGAAGCTCACTCAACCATCATCTTGACCGATGAAGACAAGAATGTCCTTCGCAAGCTAGGCATCAACGTGACCTTTGACCCATTCTACCAATACGATCGCTTGTATCGCAAATAAAAACTCAAACCTCTCCTTCATCGGAGAGGTTTTCTCTCTATCTCAACAGCACCCTTTATGATATAATGAAAGAAGAAAACTGAAAGGATTTACCATGTCAAAAGAAGTTATTGTTGAAAGTTTTGAACTTGATCACACCATTGTCAAAGCACCCTATGTCCGCTTGATTGGGGAAGAAACAGGGCCAAAGGGAGACATCATCTCCAACTTTGATATTCGCTTGGTACAGCCAAATGAAGACTCTATCCCTACTGCTGGGCTTCACACTATCGAACACCTCTTGGCAAAACTCATCCGTACCCGCATTGACGGTATGATTGACTGTTCGCCATTTGGTTGTCGTACAGGTTTTCACATGATTATGTGGGGACGTCATACCAGTGCTGAGATTGCAGCTGTCATCAAGGACTCACTCAAGGAAATTGCTGAGACCACTACTTGGGAAGATGTCCCTGGAACAACCATCGAATCTTGCGGAAACTACAAGGACCATAGCCTCTTTTCTGCTAAAGAATGGGCTAAACTCATCCTGGAACGAGGTATTTCAGATGATGCCTTTGAACGCCATATCATCTAAACAAAACAAAGGAACCAGCTTTTTAGCTAGTTCCTTCTTTTTTATTCTCAAAATATTGAGTTAGGCTTTTTCACGAATGACCAAAACGCCATCTTCCATATCTGCTTCCAGATGTTTGGCATCTAGATGATCCAAGTGGAAATCTGTCACCTTATCACGAATTTGTTGTTCAACCACGCGACGGAGAGGACGAACACCCATAACTTCGTCATAGCCTTCTTCTGTGATAAAGTCCTTAGCTGCTTGGCTAACTTCAAGGTCGATTCCTTTCTTAGCCAAGGTTTGGTTGACTTCAGCCAACATCAAGTCCACAATCTTAGAAAGGTCTTCCTTATTCAAGTGTGAGAACTCGATAACTGCGTTAAAGCGGTTAAGGAATTCTGGACGGAAGTATGGTTTCAAACGATCCATTAATTCTGGTTTATCCGCATCTTCCGTCAAGTTGGCTTCATAGCCAAATCCAGCATTTGATGTCGCGATAATGACTGTGTTCTTGAAGTTCACTGTATTTCCTTGACCATCAGTCAAACGACCATCATCCAAGACTTGGAGGAGAAGGGTAATTACTTGAGGATCAGCCTTTTCAATTTCGTCCAAGAGGATGATAGAGTATGGATTACGACGAACACGTTCTGTCAAGGTATTGCTATTGTCATCATACCCCACATAACCTGCTGTTGTACCGATTAACTTAGAAACGGCTGTGCGGTCGCTGTATTCAGACATGTCCAAACGGATGATCGCATCCTTGGTACCAAACATATCCAATGCCAATTGCTTAGCAAGCTCCGTCTTCCCAACCCCAGTAGGCCCTACAAAGAGGAAGCTACCGATTGGGCGATTGCCCTCATCAAATCCTGCACGGTTACGACGGATAGCACGAGCTACAGCTTCAACCGCCTTGTCTTGGCCGATAACCTTGTGTTCCAAGCGATGAGCCATATCTTTCAAACGTTCGATGTCTGACGCTCCCATTTGTGACACTGGAATACCTGTCATTCGCTCTACAGACTCAGCCACATCGTTGATGCTTGCAGTCACTTTCATGTCTTCTGTGTGGTTTTCGACTTTTTTCTCTAATTCAGCAATACGTGTCTTAGCATTGAGAGCTGCTTCAAAGTCTTCTGCCTCAACTGCTTTTTCTTGCTTGTCTTTTTCCGCCTCAATCTCCCGTTCGACAGCATGAACATCTGTTACTGGATGTTGAGCTGCCAAGTGAGCTGCCGTTACATCGACAAGGTCGATAGCCTTATCTGGCAAGCTTCGTTGTGGAATGTATTGAATCGAATAATCCACTGCTGCTTTCAAAACTTCGTCTGGCAAGATAACATTGTGGTGTTGTTGATAGAGGTCACGAATCCCTTGAAGAATTTTAAAAGTATCCTCTGCTGAAGGAGCATTGACCTTCACTTCGTTGAAACGACGAGCAAGAGCTGCATTCTTCAAGATAGTGTTACGGTATTCGTCTTGAGTTGTCGCTCCAATAACTGTCAACTCACCCCGAGAGAGAGCTGGTTTGAGAATATCTGCAAGACCTTTAGAACCACTGTCTCCACCAGTGCTACCAGCACCGAGAATTTGGTGAATTTCATCAAAGAAGAGGATAATATTCCCTGCTTCTTTTACTTCATTGACTAGATTTTGAACGTTTTCTTCAAAGCTGCCACGGTATTGAGTACCAGCCTCAAGACCAGAGATATCAATAGAAATAATTTCCTTGTTCTTGATGGCAGCTGGAACATCTCCATTCACAATCGCTTGCGCTAGACCTTCGACAACGGCTGTCTTACCAACACCTGCATCTCCGACCAGAACAGGATTGTTCTTGGTACGACGTGAGAGGATTTCAGATGTTTCTTGAATTTCCTTATTTCGTCCGATAACAGGATCCAACTTACCCTCACGAGCTTCCGCTGTCAAGTTACGACCTAGTTTAGCAAGGACACCGTCTTGTTTCATACCTGAAGCATGTTGTTGCATTTGCGCATCAGATTCTGCATTTCCTGGTAATTGCCCCGTTGCACGATACTGAGCAAATTCCTCAGGTGTCACTTCTCGTCCATTAATCAAGTAGCGACGGTTTTCAGAACTGTATCCTCGCATACCACCCATCAATTGGTTAAATAAATCATCCATGTTGTTAAAGTTATTAAAGTTGTTGTTCATATTCTTTACCTCGTTTATTGTTAATTATTTGCGATCTCTGATATTGACTATCTTTGACCTTTATTTTAAAAAATTTAGACTAGCTAACTAGCTACTCTACGTATAATTTCTGGTTTTTCTTTCTTAAATGAGCCTTTTATCATCTTCTTTTCAAAGTCTGTTAAATTCAACATAGGCCTCACCCCTTTCTAGGGTATCTATCGTACATTTTCAAGAAATAGAATCATTGAAAATGAAGTTTTCTAAGGAATTCATTTTCCTTATGTTTCTACTATACCACATTGGTCAGTAAAAGTCAATAACTTTTTGACCAAATTTGACTATTTTTTGAAAATTTTTTTGAAGTATAAAAAAAGCCCCTAGAAAACGAATTTTCTAGAGACTTTCTCTATCAAGTTCAAGAGAGAAGTAGAATTCTCACTTACCAAGGTTCATGTTTCTTCTAAAAAAGCTTAAGCTTTACGTTTTACGAAGAATACCAATCCACTCAATGCTAAGACTACAAATCCAAGCGCAGAAAGGATAGAGGATGCTTCCCCTGTGTTTGGAAGTTCAGCCTTACCTTTAGTCTCCGTAGCTGGAGGCGCTGGTGTTGGATCCTCTTTTTGTCCTGGATCAGTTGGTTCTGTTCCTGGAGTTGGATTTGTCCCTGGATTATTTGGCGTTGGATCTGGTGTTGTTCCTGGAACATTTGGTGTTGGTGTTGGATTATTTGGAGCTGGATTTGGTTCTGGTGTTGGTGTTGGAACAGTGTATTTATTTGTAAATACAACTTCTTTACCATCTGCATATGAGACAGTCGCAGTCAAGAGACCTTGACCATCTGCAACTACAGTGACTGTTACAGTATGCTCAGTCTTATCGTATTCAATACCCTCTTCAGTACCAACTTTTTCAACCAAGGTATAAGTGTAAGTACCTGCTTCTTCAAATGAACGAACAAAGGCTACTTTACCTTCGGCAGTATTCTTAGCTGTAGCTACAACGGCGCCTTTCTCTTTCAATTCGAAAGTATAAGCATCAGCCGCAAGTTCTTTACCTTCAAGTTTCTTAGTTGCTTCAATCGTAGCTTCTACCGCTGGAGCTTTGAAGCTATTCTTGAAGACACTACCTGCTGGGTATTCAACAGTTGCCTTCAAGGCATTTGTTGAAGCATCTTTGGTTACTGTTACCACTGCAGTCTTTTCTGTATCGTAAGTAATACCAGTTGCTCCAGCATTAACTTCTTTTACAGTATAAGTATGAACACCTTCTGCATCATAGTTGATTGCATTAAATCTTACTTTTCCAGCTTGGTTTGTTTTTGTATCAAGTTTTTCTGTACCTTCATACAATTCAAATTGGAATTCACCATCAACCAAAGCACGACCAGTCAATTCTTTCGTAAACTCAAGTGTTGCTGATGTAGCTGTTGGAGCTGGTTCTTTATAAGTGTTAGTGAAGACACGTTCTGTATCTGCATCTTCTACAGTCGCAACCAATTGGCCTTGACCATCATCCGCAACAGTGACGAACACTTCATACGCATTTTGATCATAAGTGATTGTTTTATCGTCACCAGCTTTTTCAGTAATAGTGTAAGCGTAATCGCCTGCTGCTGAGAAAGTGACGTTGAAGACAACTTCTCCTGAGGCAGTATTCTTAGCCGTAGCTACAAGGTCTGAACCTTCTTTCAGTTCAAATGTGTAGGCATCAGCTTCAAGCGCTTTACCTTTCAAGACTTTCTTAGCTTTGATTGTAGCCTGTGCAGGTTCCGCTTTATAGTCATTAACGAAGACCGGTGTTTCACTTGTAACTGTCGCGACAAGTTGACCTGAGCCATTATCTTTCACTTCTACAGTTACTGGATGTTCTGTTTTATCATAAGTTACACCAAGTTTATTGCCAACCTTTTCTGTAATAGTATAGTTATATACTCCTGCTGTTGAATAGCTAATTTCAGAAAAACGAATCAATCCGCCAGCAGCATTCTTTGCTGTCGCAACAACCTTGTCACCCTCTTTCAGTTCAAACTCAAACTCATCTATCTCTAGCTCTTTACCGTTCAAAACTTTTTTAGCTTCAATAGCAATTTTTGCTGGAGCTGCTTTATAAGTGTTGGTGAAGGTTGGGTTGTTACCTGCAACAGTTGCAACAAGTTTTCCTTCCCCGTTATCTGTAACGTTTACTGTCACTTCATGTGTAGCAGTGTCGTATGTCACACCTGCTTCGCTACCTGCTTTTTCTGAGATAGTGTAAGTGTGGTCGCCTGCTTCATTGTATTCGATTTCTTTGAAAGTAACAGTACCGTCTGCAGCGTTTTTAGCTGTCGCAACGACTTTGTCACTTTCTTTTTCTTTAAGTTCAAACTCGTATTTATCAGCTTCAAGTTTTTTACCATCCAAAACTTTAGTAGCTTTGATAATTTCTTTTGCTGGAGCTGCTTTATAGGTATTGGTGAAGGTTGGGTTGTTACCTGTAACAGCTGCAACAAGTTTTCCTTCCCCGTTATCTGTAACGTTTACCTTAACTTCGTGTTTAGCAGTATCGTATGTCACACCTTTTTCACTACCCGCTTTTTCAGTGATAGTGTAAGTGTAATCACCTGCTGTTTCGAACTCAATTTCTTTGAAAGTAACGGTGCCGTCTGCAGCGTTTTTAGCTGTCGCAACGACTTCTTCACCTTTTTTAAGTTCGAATTCGTATTTATCAGCTACAAGTTCTTTACCATTCAAGACTTTCTTAGCTGTGATAGTTTCTTTAGCTGGAGTTGCTTTATAGGTGTTAGTGAAGGTTGGTTCTGCAGATGTGACAGTTGCTGTTAAAACTCCACTTTGGAAAGTTGCTGCTACAGTAACTTCCTTGGCTTCTGTATCAAATGTAACGCCTGCAACTGCTGTTGAAGTGTCCTCTTTGATGATGTAGTGATAAGTTCCCGCGCCTTTTACTTGGAGATTCTCAAAGGTAATAGTCCCATCAGCTTTTGATTTTGCTGTGGCTACAGGATCCTTCAAGTTCTCTGCAGTAAACAGGTTAAAGGTAAACTCATCTGCTTTTGGAAGTTTATCTGCACGTCCTTCTACTACTTTCTTAGCCGTCACATTGAATACAGCTGGAACAGGTTCATCTTTAAGATGAATAGTAGAACCCGCAGCACCGAGTTTGACTGTATACTCTTTTTCATCTAGTTTATAGCCTGATGGAGCAGTCTTCTCTTTGATCTTAAACGTTTTACCTTCCCATTTCTGATCATAAGTTTTCGTAAGCGCTACTCCTTTTTCATTCGTAGTCACTTCTGTTGTTTCACTTGCATCATCTGCTGCTGTCACAGTATATACTGCACCCGAAACTGGAGCAAGAGTGAAGGCATCAGTCTTATGAATCTTAATTTGGTAAGCAGTAGATGCTACAATCGTACCAGAAATCAAAGATGTCGCCTCAGCTGTCATATCAAGTGCTCCCGGACGACTTGTGTTCTGTGCTAATTTAGTCTCGTCAGCCAATGACAGTGCAACCCTATTTCCTACTTTACTTCCATCATTAGGAGTTGTTGTGTTATAAGATACTATATAAGAGGTCGTTCCATCTTTAAAAATGATATCGAATGAAGTATAGTTTTCGTTCCACGAAACGGTATAGTCTTGTCCCTCCGTTAACAATACTGCATCATCTGGAACAGCAGAAGTCCCAACAGTGATATTTGCCTTATACACTTTTAGAGTCTCAGGAATATACTGTGCAGGAGTGTAACTAGTATCATCATTTGGTATAGTATCATGTAATACAATATTTTGTCCTAAGTCTTGTTTCTCTGTATTTACACGTACACGCCAGGTAGACCATGCATCTCCCTTGCTAACCGAACCAATCTCAGCCAGTTTTGGAGAGTTCCAATTTTCAAGGGCAGCACGACCCCCAATTTTAGCATAATTTTCAGTACCAACTTTGGGACCATCGATTGTTTTTGATGAATAAATGTGAGTCACTTCTTGCTTTAATGAGGATGAATTAAAGTTAATGCGGGTTTTATTCTGATCCTTTAAGAATCTAAAAGAAACAGAAAAATTCCCTGACACATCCTTTACCTTATCTCCACCAGTTTTCTCTAGATATTTATCCAAGTTTTTCAAGGTGATTTTTGCTTTCCCACCTTGATCAGTACCATTTGAAGTCACTTCTGCTTCTCCAATAGTAACTTTTGTTGTCGGATCAATTAAATCCTGACTCCCTTCATAAACTGCCATAGGAGCAGGTATATCAAAGGTAAAATAATCTCCATTATTCAGATGTTCATTATACTGTTTGAGATCAAAGGTCACGCGAAGCTTATATGCTAAATTCGTACGAAGCGAGAAATCTCCTTCTGAACTCACATTTTGCTTAGTATCTGAAGCATCTAATAGATCAATGCCTGTAATTACTTGTGTCAATTCTTTTGAAACAGGATTATCTGCTTTAACAATCCCTACCAAAACAGATGCTAGAGCTAAAATAGCAAAAGCTAACGCAGAAAATTTAGAAAGCATGTTTAACGCTTTGCTTTTCGACATTTCTTCTCCTCTTTTCTATATGAAATTTTTATTTCTAATCTCCCTAAGAGATTACATCATACCATTTTGACAACCCCTATCACTAACTAGAGTTTATCTATTATATTATAACATCTCAATACAATCTATTCAAGTTTAATAACTAGAAAATAAGTTTTTATAAGAATTTATTATATTATTCTCCTGAATTTCAACACTTTGTCACCAGAATTAACAAAATTTCTCAGTATTTTTCATATGATATGTCGAAAATTTATCTTTTAGATATAGAAAAAAGCCAGTCATTTTGACTGGCTTTCTTTTCATTCTAATTGAATCTTAGCTCAATGCGTCATCCATTGAAAGAACTTCGTGGAAGACACGTTGTGTCAATTCAGTTTTTTGTTCTGGAGTGAGGTATTTAGTGTTTACACAGTATCCAGAGATACGTACGATAACGTCTTCACCTGACATAATCTTTTCGTAAACATCGTTCAAGTCCATAACGTTCAAGTTAACGTGTTGTCCACCGTTTTCGAAGTAACCATCAAGGATTGTTACCAAGTTATCAACTTGCTCGTCACGAGTCTTACCAAGAGCACGTGGAGAAACTTGAGTTGTCAATGAGATACCGTCAGCTGCGTAACCAAAGTCAAGGCTAGCAAGTGAGTTCAAGTTTTGCAACCATCCACCTTTAGCTTTGTTAGATGGGTTCGCACCTGGTGAGAAGAATTCAAGTTTAGACAAGTTCACAGAACCATCTTCGTTGAGGTATACACCTTTGTGGACTGGTGAGTTACCAGTTTGTTTAGAGTAAGCAACGTTAGATGTGATTGTCAAAAGTGATACAGTAGCTTCTGCGTCTTTGTATAGTTTGTGGCTACGTAGACGAGTTGTATAAGCTTCGATCAACCATTCTGCCAATTCGTTTGAACGTGGGTCATCTTCACCCCAACGTGGGTATTCACCGATTGTTTCGTAATCATAGATGTAGCCATTTTCGTCACGGATTGGTTTAACAGTAGCGTATTTAATCGCTGACAATGTATCAACAGTGTTAGCAAATCCACAGATACCGAATCCCATGTTAGCACGTTGTTTAGTTGGCAAGAAGGCCATTTGAACAGCTTCGTAGTTGTACTTGTCAGTCATGTAGTGGATGATGTTCAAAGCGTCTACGTAAGTGTCAGTCAACCAGTCAAGAGATTTTTCAAAGTTCGCTTTAACTGATTCAAATTCAAGAACTTCGTCACGGATAGGATCGATGTCAAATACTTTGTAGTCTTTGTGAACATCGTCGTAACCACCGTTCAAACCAGTAAGAAGAGCTTTAAGAACGTTTACACGAGCACCGAAGTACTGGATGTTGTGGCGTTGATCTTCGTTTTCTGGGTCAAGTGGTGACACACAGCATGAGATACAGCTCATTTCTCCGTATCCGTCTTTAGCCATTGTTGTTACACCTTCGTATTGGATAGAAGAGTGTTTGTGGCTCATGTGCATACAGTAGCGACGGAAGTTGTAAGGCAATTTGTCAGTCCAAAGAACTGTCAAGTTTGGTTCTGGTGAGTTACCGATGTTGTCAAGAGTGTTCAAGAAACGGTAGTCCATCTTAGTAACACGGTGACGACCGTCGTTACCCATACCAGCCATAGAAGTTGTGATGAAGGTTGGGTCACCTGAGTACAATTGGTCATAAGCTTTTGTACGAGCAAATTTAACTGTACGAAGTTTCATAACGAAATCATCAACGAACTCTTGGATTTCTGATTCAGTAAATGTACCGCGAGCAAGGTCACGTTCTGCAAAGATATCCAATACGATTGGCACACGTCCTAGAGATGTTGCAGCACCGTTGATAACACGGCAGACAGCCATGAAGGCGATGTTAACCCATTGGATTGCTTCTTTCGTGTTCATCGCTGGTTTGCGGACATCAACTCCGTAAAGGTCACCCAAGCGAACAACTTGTTGCAATGCTTGGTATTGAAGGTTTACTTCTTCACGAAGACGGATTGTTTCTTCATCAATTTCTTTGATCGCATTCCAGTCGTTTACTTTTTCTTGCATCAAGTAGTCTGCACCGTAAAGAGCAAGACGTGCGTAAACACCGATGATACGTCCACGTGAGTAGGCATCTGGAAGACCAGTTACAGTGTGAGCGTGACGAGCGCGACGAATGTTTGAAGTGTAGGCACGGAAGATACCGTCGTTAACTGTTGTTACGTATTTAGTGAAGATTTCGTGAACAGCTGGATCTGGTTCATATCCATTTTCCTTCAAAGTAGTTTCAGCCATACGGATACCACCTTTTGGCATGAAGTTTAATTTGAAGAGTTCATCATTTTGGATACCAAAGATCACCTCGTTTTCTTTGTCGATAAATCCAGCAGGAATATCAGCAATAGATGTTGGACGAGTGTCCATTGGGAAACGAGTTTCTTCGTAGTGTGCTTTTGTTTCTTCTACGATTTTTTTGATGTGAAGTGAACGTTCTGTTGGTCCAGCAAGGAAACTTTCATCTCCATCATAAGGTGTGTAGTTAGCTTGAACAAAGCGAGAAATACTTGCTTTTTCTTTCCAATCTACGCCTTTGAAGCCTTCCCAAGCTTTATCAAAAATGTCTTGTGCTTCAACAACTGTCTTAACAACCATGTTAATGTCCTCTTTTTTCTAGTAACAGTCATCTGTTACATTCTTGAGACAAGTATACCATACAGTAACCGATTTCAACAAGAGAAAATCAGCATTTTAGACGCTTTCTTTTATAATACAGTCTCTTTTTTGTTCTTATCTGTATTATATTTTTGAAAGTCAGGTTGAACTTTCCCATTTTTTCAGAAAAAAGGGTATAATAAATAGAAAATGACACTAGAAAGGGATTGGAATGCTCATATTTCCATTGATAAATGATCTGTCCAGAAAAATCATCCATATCGACATGGATGCCTTTTTTGCTGCGGTGGAAATAAGAGATAATCCCAAGTTAAAGGGCAAACCTGTCATTATCGGAAGCGATCCCAGACAAACAGGTGGGCGTGGTGTCGTTTCTACCTGTAGCTATGAGGCACGAACTTTTGGTGTTCATTCAGCCATGAGCTCTAAAGAAGCTTATGAGCGCTGTCCCCAAGCTGTCTTTATCTCTGGAAATTATGAAAAGTATAAGACTGTGGGACTTGAGATTCGTGCTATTTTTAAACGCTACACTGATTTGATTGAACCTATGAGTATCGACGAGGCATACTTAGATGTGACGGAAAATAAACTCGGTATCAAGTCTGCAGTCAAAATAGCCCGCCTCATCCAACAAGATATCTGGCAGGAGCTACACCTGACTGCTTCTGCAGGTGTTTCCTATAACAAATTCTTAGCTAAAATGGCTAGTGACTATCAAAAACCACATGGTTTGACAGTGATTCTCCCAGATCAAGCCCAAGACTTCCTCAAACAAATGGACATTGCTAAATTTCATGGCGTGGGCAAAAAAACAGTTGAACGCCTTCATGAAATGGGCATTTATACTGGTGCAGACTTATTGGATGTCTCAGAAGTCACTTTAATCGATCGGTTCGGCAGACTCGGTTATGAGCTTTATCGAAAGGCAAGGGGCATTCATAACTCACCGGTCAAGTCCGATCGCATTCGTAAGTCCATTGGCAAGGAAAAAACCTATGGAAAGATTCTGCAAGTAGAAGAAGACATCAAAAAAGAGCTGACTCTACTCTCTGAAAAGGTAGCTCTCAATCTCAGCACGCAGGACAAAGCTGGAAAAATCATTATCCTAAAAATACGATATGCTGACTTCTCTACTCTAACTAGACGAAAAAGCCTCCCACAAGCAACACAGGACGCTAGTCAGATTTCTCAAACTGCCCTTCAACTCTACGAAGAACTAGCTGAAAAAGAAAAAGGTATCCGTTTACTAGGAATTACAGTGACAGGATTTTAAATCCTTGAGGGGACTCATTGGTTTAAATAAAATGAGGTTGGAACAAAAGTGTTTCAGCCTCATTCTGTTTTAAAAATAATTTTTAAATCGTGATAGCTAACCACTAAAACAATCTGAGGTACTTTCTTAAATTGCTGACCAACATTCAGCAGGCTGTATTAGTATGATTCACCTTTTAGACTCTAATAATTCCTAATTCAAGAAAGCCTCTTCCTCTTATTCCTCTCTCTTTTATTAGAAAACTGAATGCTTTTGAGAAGTATAGTTTAGTTTGATGTCCTACCGCATTTGTACTAGGATATATACTATAATTTTCAAGTAACATTCCCACGCATATACTTGGACTACAATATTTTTTGACAGTTTATTAATGAAAAGGGGCAGTTGGTTTTAAGTAAGTATTATTTCCAGCACTTAAAACTAAAAATGTGAGATAGATTTCAAATAGTTCCTAGTAAAAAACTTTTTCTCATAAGTGGTAGGTGTTGACACCTTCATTTTTATTTGTTAAACTAGAAAATATAAAAATACCGTCTGGTCGGTTTTTAAAAGAAAGGACTTAACATGAAAAAAACTATGCTAGAAAAAACAATCGATTCTATTGCAAAACAAAATCAACGAGTACGTCATCACGAAACCATTCAAAAGCAAATAAAAAAGCAAATAAAACTGTTTGATCGATTATCACAAGGAGAGAGTGGTATCCGACTTTCTCGTTTGGGAGTGAAATGTGGGTATGCTACAATCACTGGTGGGCTCATCACTACTTTGTTTAGTCCTCGGAATGGTTTAGGAATAATGGCCATCGGTGGGATTTCAGTTCTCTCAAACTTGTATCACATCAAACGTATAGAAGCAAAATTAAAAAAGTAGAGTGGTTTTCTTAAGAAGGAGGCTTGTTAGACGCTCAAATATTACCTTTTCTTCTTTTTTTGATAAAATAAATTTAATAAAACAGAGAGAAGGAACTCAATGGTCGCAAAAACAGAAAAATCTCAAGCAATGATTGAAAAAATTTTATCAACAGCTTCACAGCTTTTTATTCACAACGGCTATGAAAAAACAAGTGTACAAAACATAGCGCAAACAGCTAGCATTTCAAAAGGAGCCATTTATCACCATTTTCAATCAAAAGATGAAATTCTTTTTGCAGTTTTAAAACAGCGTTATCAATTGATGGAAAAGGAATTGGTAGACTGGCTTGAATCCACCAGTCATTTAACTGGAAGAGAGCAGCTCAAAGAAATCTTTCAGTTTAGTTTAAAAAGTCAGAAAACTAACTACGAAATGTTGAATCACGCGCCTCTTGATGCGGAGTTCATGTTGACTATTATCCGTTACAATCTGCGTATAGGAACTCCCCTTATTGCAGATATTATAAAAAAAGGAATAGAAGATCAGTCCATCCAACCCATCCCCTTCCCTAATGAAGCAGCCGAGACAATCTTGCTTTTGACTAACTTTTGGGTAGAAGGGAGTATTTTTGAAAATTCTTCCGAAAAAATAGTTGATCGTATCTATTTTTTACAATTTATGCTTCAATCCATCGGCTTAGATATTTTTGATGAATATTTGATCCAAGAAATTTTAAGTCAATCAAATTAAATACAATCTTTTGTTTACTTTTAAAACCGTAGACAAACGTTGGGCAAGGCGACATAATAAGGTAATATAAAATAAACTAAACGATTATAAAAAATAGGATAGTTCCCCAAATGTTTTTTTGGCGAACTATCCTATTTTATTCTATTTTCAACTTATACAAATAAACGCACAAAACTATAGAGCAGCAAGACACTACCGAGTACAATACGGTATTTACCAAAGAGTGTAAAGTCGTGCTTCTTCACATAGCTGGTCAAGAAACGAATGGCAACCATGCTGACTGCGAAGGCAACACCCATAGCTACCAAGAGCAAGAACAGTTGTCCAAAACTCAAGAGTTGACCTGCTTTAATAAATTTGAAAATCTTTAAAGCGCTGGCTCCGAACATAACAGGAATTCCGAGATAGAAGGTGAACTCTGTTACGACTGAGCGGCTTGTTCCATTCAACAAACCACCAACGATCGTCGCACCTGAACGGCTCGTTCCTGGAAAGAGGGCGAGGACTTGGAAGAGCCCAATGTAAAGGGCTGTTTTATAGGGCAACTTGTCTAGCTCTGTCACTGTTGGTTCAATGGCTTGCGCCTTATTTCGTTTTTCAAGGTAGATAAAGGCAACACCATAGATAATCAACATGATTGCAACTGAAACCATGTTATGAAAGTTAACATCAAACCAATCATCTAATTTAAAAACCAATAGCAAAGGCAAGGTCGCAACGAAGACTTTTGACCACAATTGCCAAGTTCTACGAACTTCTACCTTAGTTTTACCAGGTTTGAAAGGGTTAAGCTTGTTAAAGTAAATGACCATAACTGCTAAAATGGCACCAAGCTGAATGACAACATTAAACATGGACATGAAGGCTTCATTCTGGTCCTTGTATTGTACAAATTCTTCAACCAAGATCAAGTGGCCAGTACTTGAAATGGGCAACCATTCCGTAATTCCTTCAACAATCCCAAAAAAGATTGACTTCAAAATTTCAATAAAATACATACATTACTCCTTTTTCTGTCCTCTATTATAACATAATTTCAGATGTTGCGATAGATTTTTTAGAAGGCGCCGATGCTACCACCGCCTCCGCCTCCTGAGAATCCTCCACCTGAAGAACCACTTCCAGAAGATACAGAGTAATTGCTAGCTGTATTTGCGACAGCAGTATATTGCTTGATTTGTGCAGTTGAGGTGTAGAACTGTGAGTGCCAACCATAGGCTACATAAAGATTCAAATCTGGATTTTCAAGCTGAATATGGCGAACTTTCATTAACTTACTCACCTTCTTGGCATAACCAAAGAGAGTCGCATAGACCAGTAGACGGTTCCAAAGGACGATGCTCTCTAGCTCGGCCTGATCCAGATGAGCGATGTCGCGAAGCATATTTTCAAAACTCGTCCAGAGATAGAAGATTTCTGCTCCTTCCTCAGTTAGAACTCCATCGCGATAGGCTCCTCGCGTGGCAAGGTAAACCCAGAAACTAGCCCCTAATCCTGTCAATCCTAAGAGTAGAAATGGGATCGAAAAGAAACCATGTGTTTTCCAGCTATAGTAAAAGAATAGCAGTCCACCTAGAGCTGTTATGGCTGAACAGACCCGCATCCCGAGAGCAAGGCGGCGTTCCTCGCTTGTCAAGGGACGATAGTAGCTTGGGATACGAAGTACATGGACCTTATCCTTGACACAAGACTGTATGCGTTGAAGTCTTCCTTCAAAGGAGCGTTTGAGACGCGAGCCTGTTTCTCGGATATGTTTTTCATCTGACTCTTTGGCACCACGGTAAAGGGAAGATGAAACTTGGTAATCAGGGAAGAGCTCTGAAATAGCCAATTCTTTCTTATTTGACAAAGTCATGCGCAGACATTCCTTCTCAAAATTGGACAAACCCTTTTCACTGATAATGCGCACATAAGGTTCTTCATCCCCTTGGAAAATAGATAAATGGCCTCGATCTACTAAATCCAACAAGGTTGCCTGAATCAAACGTTCAAAAGTAAATTTACCAAACCCTGATTTGTTTAGGGGATTGACTTCCTCTAAGGAAGTTGAATACACTGCTTCTGCTAAAACCATTGGAGGCAAATCCATCGGTGGTTCGTAGAGTCGATGATCTTTTGGAAAGACCTTTTTAATGCTTGTACTCTGACGAAACATCCTATAGAAGAGAGGAACTAAAAGTAAGAGGCTCATAAAAATGACAGGAAACATCCATTTCATCAAAATCTCACTTTGCGCTTTTTCTGTCGCTATATTGCTTTCAATCCGGTTAAAATCGGTTAAACGTTCTTCCTCTAATCCTTGATCTGGAGCTTCTGCAAAAGCACTTCTCGGCCAGTAAGCATGTAATTCGATTTGACTCTTTCTAGGAAGGTCTTTCATTTTGACATGATAGAGATTATTTACTTTTTCAACACTAGAGTCCCTTAGGAGTTGGCCTGCATGAAAATAGAGTTTCTCTGCTGGAGTATCAGAGCTAACCTTAAACTCAATCTCTTTGATGTCTCCAGTACTATCGGTCAAGGGTTGCCAATTTAGCTCTGCGATATCCTTATATAAGAAGAGAAGGTTTGTTAGTTTCCAGGTAACCGTTACACGAACAGTATCTCCAGAATATCCAGCATTGTAAATTTTTACCTTGTAACCGTCCTCTTCCTCCATAGTATAGAAGGAAGCATTTTGAACAATTCTTCCATTTTTAGAGACCTGAACGGTCGGATCGGGATCAATGTCAAAGCCTTCTGGCATTTTCCCAGCTTTCCCTAGCCCAACTAACTGACCATTATAATCATCTCCAAAGCGGTAGGTAATTGTTTCCTTAAAAATTGCAGTATTATCTGCATGAATATTCAAATCCCCCTGATAGGATAAGATATCAAAGTCTACTGCAAAAACCAGGTTCGGTATAAACAATAAATAAGTAAATACCAAAACCAACAGCCATCTTTTTTTCATAATCGGTTCCCTTTCAATCTTTTTACCATTATATCATTTTTTATAAGTAAAGGCTTACTTGTATTGAAAATCTCGCTATTTTTAGATACAATAGAGTGAGTCATTTTTAGACTAGAAATAGGAGAAAACATGAAAAAATTATGCTTATCTATCCTTGCTAGCCTAGCCCTTACCTTAGGACTAGTTAGCCAAGTCCAAGCCGACGAATATTTACGCATCGGAATGGAGGCAGCTTACGCTCCCTTCAACTGGACCCAAGACGACGATAGTAACGGCGCCGTCAAAATCGACGGTACCAACCAATATGCCAACGGCTACGATGTTCAAATTGCTAAAAAGATTGCCAAAGACCTTGGTAAGGAACCTTTGGTTGTGAAAACCAAATGGGAAGGACTTGTTCCAGCCCTTACTTCTGGCAAAATCGATATGATCATTGCCGGTATGAGCCCAACCGCTGAACGCAAACAAGAAATTGCTTTTTCAAGCAGTTACTATACTAGCGAACCGGTTCTATTGGTCAAAAAGGACTCTGCCTATGCGAATGCCAACTCTTTGGAGGACTTTAGCGGGGCAAAAATCACGTCTCAACAAGGTGTTTACCTTTATGACCTGATTTCCCAAATTCCAGGTGCCAAAAAAGAAACAGCTATGGGTGACTTCGCCCAAATGCGTCAAGCTCTGGAGGCCGGTGTTATTGATGCCTATGTTTCTGAACGACCTGAAGCAATGACCGCTGAGTCTGCTAACGCTAAGTTCAAAATGATCCAACCCCAACCGGGTTTCAAAACTGGCGAAGAAGATACAGCTATTGCCATTGGACTTCGTAAAGATGATAGTCGCATCAGCCAAATCAATGCCAGTATCGAAACCATCTCTAAGGATGAGCAAGTAGCCCTCATGGATCGTATGATCAAAGAGCAACCTGTGGAGTCTACAACAACTGAGGAAGAAAGTAGTTTCTTTAGCCAAGTTGCTAAGATCCTTTCTGAAAACTGGCAACAACTCTTGCGTGGTGCTGGTATCACACTCCTAATCTCCATTATCGGAACCATCACAGGTCTCCTTATCGGACTTGCAATCGGGGTCTTCCGTACCGCTCCACTATCTGAGAACAAGGCAATGTACGCCCTACAGAAATTAGTCGGTTGGATTCTCAATGTCTATATCGAGATCTTCCGTGGTACACCGATGATTGTTCAATCCATGGTTATCTACTATGGAACTGCCCAAGCTTTCGGTATCAATCTTGACCGCACACTAGCTGCTATCTTCATCGTCTCAATCAACACGGGTGCCTACATGACAGAGATCGTTCGTGGTGGTATTCTAGCAGTTGACAAAGGACAGTTTGAAGCTGCAACTGCTCTCGGTATGACCCACAATCAAACCATGCGTAAGATTGTCCTACCTCAGGTTGTCCGTAATATTCTACCTGCTACTGGTAATGAATTTGTCATCAATATCAAAGATACCTCTGTATTGAACGTTATTTCAGTTGTTGAGCTTTATTTCTCAGGAAATACTGTAGCAACACAAACCTATCAATACTTCCAGACCTTTACCATCATCGCCGTGATCTACTTTGTCCTCACCTTTACTGTGACCCGTATCCTACGCTTCATCGAACGTCGTATGGACATGGATACTTACACTACAGGTGCTAACCAAATGCAAACGGAGGATTTGAAAAAATGACACAACCAATCCTTGAAATCAAACACCTCAAAAAATCATATGGGCAAAACGAAGTGCTAAAAGACATTTCTCTCGCCGTCCATAAAGGAGAGGTTATTTCCATCATCGGGAGCTCAGGAAGCGGAAAATCAACCTTCCTTCGTTCGATTAATTTACTAGAAACACCTACAGAGGGAGAGATTCTCTATCGAGGAGAAAATGTCTTAGAAAAAGGCTATAACCTCACCCATTATCGTGAAAAACTCGGTATGGTTTTCCAATCTTTCAATCTCTTTGAAAATCTGAATGTCCTTGAAAATACAATCGTCGCCCAAACGACTGTACTCAAACGCGACCACTCTGAAGCTGAAAAAATTGCCAAAGAGAATCTCGAAAAAGTCGGTATGGGAGAACGTTACTGGCAAGCTAAGCCCAAACAACTCTCAGGGGGACAAAAACAACGCGTGGCTATCGCCCGCGCTCTCTCCATGAATCCTGATGCCATTCTCTTCGACGAACCAACATCTGCCCTTGACCCAGAAATGGTCGGAGAAGTTCTCAAAATTATGCAGGATTTGGCTCAAGAAGGCTTGACCATGATCGTCGTAACCCACGAGATGGAGTTCGCTCGCGATGTCTCTCACCGTGTCATCTTTATGGATAAGGGTGTCATTGCTGAAGAAGGCAAACCAGAAGAACTCTTCACGAACCCTAAAGAAGAACGGACAAAAGAATTTCTTCAACGCTATCTCAGCTAATAAACAAAGACTGCATAAAGAATGCAGTCTTTTTAGTTTGTAATTGTAAAGAAAAGGCAGACTCGAATCAGGAATCTGCCTGTGACCACAGTTTAATCTTCAAATTTTTCATGATTTTTTTCATAGAAATCGATTAAACCAAGAGCTGTTTCAAATGAAATATTTTTAACTTTTGCGCGTCCTTGTGCTAGAGCAATGATAGACATTTCACGCGCATTCGTTTCTTTAGAGATACGGTAGCCTGTGATTTTCTTATCACGAACCCAGCCAACAACTGCTTCTACTTTTTCAAAGTTCGACTTAGCCATGTTCTTCTCCTAAATTATTCTTTACAATACTTAATTGTATACGTTTTTATTTCGTTTGTCAATAAAAAAACATATATTCGTCGTAACTATATTATTCTGCATATTTTTATTTGGCTTTTAAAGCCGATAATATATGAGTTCTTATGTCCTCGACTCCATTAGGATTTGCTGGTAGGAAGATTGTATTATTACCCTCTTTATCTGCAAAATTATTCAACGTATCTAAATACTGGTTCGTTAATAGGATAGACATGATTTGTTCTTCAGTTAGCTCAACATTGGCTCCCTTTAACTCTTGGATAGAATCAGCTAGTCCGTCAACAATTGCTTTACGCTGCTCTGCAATCCCTACACCATGTAGGCGATCTTTTTCTGCTTCAGCTTCTGCTGCGGTCACGATTTTAATCTTATCTGCTTCAGCAAGCTCTTGCGCCGCAACTCTCTTACGTTGAGCCGCGTTAATTTCATTCATTGATTGTTTTACTTCAGCATCAGGTTCAACCTTAGTAATCAGCGTTTTGACAATGATATACCCATACGTAGACATTTCTTCCGCCACTTGTTTTTGAACTTCTAAGGCGATTTCATCCTTCTTCTCAAACAACTCATCTAGGGTTAACTTTGGTACAGATGAACGCAAAGCATCTTCAATATAGGATTTAATTTGGGCTTCTGGACGCATCAATTTATAATAGGCATCTGTGACATTGTTTTCATTTACTCGATACTGAGTTGCCACATTCATCGTTACAAATACATTATCTTGCGTCTTTGTCTCTACAACAATCTCACTTTGCAACAAGCGTAGTTGAACTCTTGCCGCAATCCTATCAATTCCAAAAGGAGCTCGTAAATGAATACCACTATTGCTCAATTTTTGGTATTTACCAAAGCGTTCTATGATAGCGACAGATTGTTGTCGAACCACATACACAGAACTAACCATAATCACTGATGCAATCACCACTAAAAACAATAAAACAAGTAAAATTTGTAAAACCATGGGAATCTCCCCCTTTCGTCACCCTCATTATAGCACCATCATTACCATTACGCAAATAATATGATAATAATTTTATTTTAGCTTAAACTAGCATATTGTACAACGTTTCGTTCCCATTCAAATTAATATAAGATGGGTCAAACTTTTCCATCCGATGAATCAATCCAGCATAATCATGCTTATTGGCAAGGGCTACCCCAATCAAGACAGGGCCTGTCCCCTTGCTTGCTCGTTTGATATATTCAAAACGAGTGATGTCATCATTTGGCCCCAAAATGTCATTTACAAACTCTCGTAGAGCTCCTGGACGTTGTGGGAAATTCACTACAAAGTAATGCTTGATTCCATCGTAAATCAAGGCACGTTCTTCCATCTCTGGCATGCGGTTGATATCGTTATTCCCCCCAGAAATGATACAACAAATCGTCTTGCCTTTGATATAGTCTGATAAAACTTCCAAGGCTGCAACGCTGGCAGCTCCGGCTGGTTCTGCTACAATACCTTGCTTAGAATAAAGATCAATCAAGGTTTCAGAAATCAATCCCTCGTCCACCCCAATCAGCGTTTCAACATTCTTTCGGGTTGCTTCATAGGTTAATTGCCCAACCTTCTGTACGGCTATCCCATCAGCGAACTTATCAATTTCTTTGAGCTTAACTGGTCCTCCAGCTTCAAAGGCAGCCTTCATAGAGCGAGCTCCATTGGCTTCTACCCCAATCACTTCAATGGTCGGGTTGGTTTCCTTGATGTAAGTTGAAACACCGGCAATCAATCCGCCACCACCTACTGGTACAAGTACTGTATCAAAATCAATAGACTCTTTACGGGCTTCTTCAAGAATTTCATAGGCTACCGTCCCTTGACCAGCCTGAACATGCGCATCATCAAAAGGATCGATAAAGGTGCGGTTTTCTGTCAATGTAAATTCTTGTGCTGCCTTAGCAGAAGCATCAAAGGTATCCCCAACCAACTTGATTGTCACGAACTCTCCACCGAAAAAGCGAACCTGCCCAATCTTTTGTTGCGGTGTTGTGATGGGCATAAAAATGGTTGCAGGAATCTTCATCTCATTACAAGTATAGGCGACACCTTGGGCATGATTTCCCGCAGAGGCACAGACTACACCACGCTCGCGTTCTTCTTTTGATAGTTGAGAAATGGCATAATAGGCTCCACGAATTTTAAAAGAGCGAACTCGTTGCGCATTCTCCTTTTTGAGATAAATCTTTGCTTGGTATTTTTCTGATAAATAATGATCATATTCTAGTGGTGTATCAACTACTACACCACTCAAAACTTTGTGGGCTTTCACCACATCTTTTGCACTTAGCATTGTCTCCTCCTCAAATACTTTTCAAGATAAAAAACGAGTTAGGTACCCCCAACTCGCCTTCTGTCTCTCTTTACAAGAATTAATTGTAGATTTTGAATGCGTCGTCGTCGTTTTTACCAACGAAAGGCATTGCTTTACGCAATTCTGCACCAACTTTTTCAATTTCAAGGTTAGCTGCTTGTTCACGGTAAGCAGTTAATTTTGGACGACCAGCCTTGTAGTCATTTACAAAGTCATTTGCAAATTTACCATTTTGGATATCTGCCAAAACAGCTTTCATGTTTTCTTTAACTTGCTCAGTAATCACACGTGGACCTGATACATAGTCACCGTATTCAGCAGTGTTTGAAATAGATTGACGCATTTTCTTGAATCCACCTTCATAGATCAAGTCAACGATCAATTTCATTTCGTGAAGAACTTCAAAGTAAGCCAATTCTGGGGCATAGCCTGCTTCTGTCAAGACTTCAAAACCTGCTTCGATAAGGGCAGTCAAACCACCACAAAGTACGGCTTGTTCACCAAACAAATCTTCTTCAGTTTCTTCTTTGTAAGTTGTTTCAAGCAAACCAACACGAGCTGCCCCAACACCTTTACACCAGTCCATCGCAATGTTTTTCGCATTTCCAGTTGCATCTTGGTAAACTGCGTAAAGAGCTGGTACACCAAATCCTTCTTCGTAAGTACGACGTACCAAGTGTCCTGGTCCTTTAGGAGCACACATGAAGACATCGACATCTGCAGGAACTTTGATAAATTCAAAGTGGATATTGAAACCATGAGCAAATCCAACTGCATTTCCAGCTTCCAAGTTTGGAGCGATTTCTGCTTCGTACAATTCTTGTTGGATTTCGTCTGGTGCCAAGATCATGATAACGTCAGCCAATTTAGTTGCTTCTGCTACTGTGTAAGTGTCAAAACCATCTTCTTTTGCTTTGTCAAAAGATTTACCTGGACGCACACCGATGATGACATCACGACCTGAATCACGCAAGTTTTGCGCATGCGCATGTCCTTGTGAACCATAACCGATTACGGCGATTTTTTTACCGTCAAGCGCTGCTACTTTAACATCTTTTTCGTATTCCATTTGAACTGCCATAGTTTTTCTCTCTTTTCTATTTTTATTGCCTTATAGGCTGGTTAAACAAATTTATGCTGGATTTTATACTCATTGAAAATCAAAGAGTATTAGTCGCGGGTAAATCCAGTTGCACCCGTACGAGCGATATTTTTAATACCGTATGGTCGAATCACTCGCAATAAAGCTTCACTCTTTTCAGCATTTCCCGTCATCTGGATGGTGATTGAGCTTGGAGCCACATCTACTACCGTTGCACGGAAAGGTTGGATAATAGCCAAGATTTCTGCACGCTTCTCAGCAGGAGCAGATACCTTCACCAAGATAACTTCTCTTTCCAAGTGTGGTTTATCTGTGATATCACGAATGCGAATCACATCAATTTGACGATTGAGCTGTTTAATGATTTGCTCTACTTCATCATGAGAAACTACATCAATAATGATGGTGATGCGAGATACATTGGGGTTCTCTGTCGCACCAACTGAGATACTCTCAATATTGACTTGACGACGAGAAAGGACACCTGTAAAACGATTCAAAACTCCTGAACGGTTTTGCAATCTAGCTGTTAACATTCTACGCATGGAACTTCACCCCCAACATCTCATGATTGCTCTTACCAGCTGGTACCATCGGTAAGACCTGTTCCTTACGAGAAATATCCACCTCGATAAACATGGGCACATCCTCCAGAATGACTTCTAGATCCTTCTCTATCGTCTCTGGATTATCAAATTTATAGTTTTTGATGCCGTAAGCCTGTGCCATCAACTGGAAGTCAGGAAGGGTATCAAAGACTGACTCGGAAGTTCTACCCTCATAGAAGGATTCCTGCCACTGACGAACCATTCCTAGTGAGTGGTTATTCAACATGACAACCTTAATCGGCACCTTGTAGATGTTTAGGATAGCTAGTTCTTGGTTGGTCATTTGGAAGCCACCATCACCAACAAAAAGGATAACCTCTTTTTCTGGATTGGCAATCTTGGCTCCAATAGCTGCAGGAACTCCGAACCCCATGGTACCCAAGCCACCTGAAGTGACTAACTGACGCTCATTTTGGTAAGGATAATACTGAGCTGTCCACATTTGGTGTTGCCCTACGTCTGTGACAACAATGGCATCCCCATTTGTCAACTTACCGATGCGTTCAATAACGGCCTGAGGTTGAACCACACGTTCTTTCTTATCATAAGAACGAACTCGATTCTTGTCCTTGGTGACTTTTTCAATCCACTTTTCAGTATTGTTATGAACAGTTGGTTCTGCGAGCAGCATCTGCAAGGCTTTCTTAGCATCCCCCACTACAGGAATATCTGCACTGATAATCTTACCAATCTCAGCTGGGTCAACATCGATATGGGCAACCTTAGCATTCTTCGCGAAGGTCTTAGGGTTCCCAGTCAAGCGGTCATCGAAACGGCAACCAATACTAATCATAAAGTCCGCTTCCGTCATTGCAATGTTAGCTGCGAAAGAACCGTGCATGCCTCCCATCCCTAGGAAGAGCGGATGACTCGTTGCAATGGTACCTTGCCCCAAAAGACTAGTGACTACTGGAATTTGGTAACGTTCAGCAAATTCATTGAGCTCCTTAGAAGCTTCCGCATAGCTGATACCACCGCCTGCTAACAAAACAGGTTTCTTGGCTTTTGACAATTGCTTCAAGATTTTCTTGATTTGCATGTCATTCGGATCAAGCGTCGGTTGGTAACTTGGTAAATTCACCTCTGGTGAATAGATGAAATCTGTCTCTAGAGCTGATACATCCTTTGGCAAGTCAATCACAACAGGACCTGGACGACCTGTCGTTGCGATATGGACAGCTTCCGTAATGATACGAGGAATATCTGCTGTCTCACGAACTTGGTAATTGTACTTGGTAATGGGCATGGTAATCCCCACGATGTCTGCTTCCTGAAAGGCATCTTTCCCAATCCCAGCTCGCGCAACCTGACCTGTAAAGACCAAAAGGGGAACGCTATCGCTCATGGCATCTGCAATCCCTGTAATGGCATTTGTTGCTCCCGGCCCACTCGTGACGACGGCAACGCCCAACTTTCCAGTTGATTTGGCATATCCTTCAGCTTCGTGCAAACAACCTTGCTCATGGCGTCCTAAGATGTGGCGAATACCTTTAAAATTGTATATCGCATCATACAAAGGTAAGACTGCACCACCAGGATAACCAAAAATGGTATCAATCCCTAAGTCCCGAAGTGTTTCCAAAACTAGGTCCGACCCCGTCTTAGGAGATTCTAAACTGATTTTCTCCATTGTTCCCCTTTCTCTTCTCTTAAAAAAATAGCTTGTTACTATCATACCATTTTTTCAAAAATTTTCAAGGCAAAAGAGTCAATTTTCTGAATTTTCTATCTAAAAGTGTATTTATGAATCTTTTCCTCATTTTTATTAACTTTTCTACGGAATTAGGAACCTTTATTTACTTTAATTTATCAAATTAGAATATTTTCTTTCTGGATAGAATTAGTATCTTTCTCACTTAGCGACCAAATGTGTATACTATATTCAGCAAAAATGAATAGTTAAAGACAAAAAAAGGAAGCCACTAAGTGACTTCCTTCTAGAGTGAGGACTGATTAGTCTTCACCTTTGTTTTTCTTAATGATTTCTTCTTGTACTGACTTAGGTACATCTTCGTAGTGGTCAAATACCATCATGAATGTACCACGTCCTTGAGATGCAGAACGAAGAACTGTTGCGTAACCGAACATTTCAGCAAGTGGAACGTAAGCACGAACGATTTGGCTGTTACCGTGTGCTTCCATACCATCTACACGTCCACGACGAGCAGTTACGTGACCCATAACATCACCAAGGTTTTCTTCTGGAACAGTGATGGTTACAAGCATCATTGGTTCAAGGATAGCTGGTTGTGCTGATTTAGCAGCTTCTTTAAGGGCAAGTGAAGCCGCGATCTTGAAGGCAGTTTCAGATGAGTCGACATCGTGGTATGAACCATCGTAAAGCTTAGCTTTAACGTCAACCATTGGGTAACCTGCAAGAACACCGTTAGCCATAGATTCTACCAAACCTTTTTCAACCGCTGGGATAAATTCACGAGGAACCACACCACCGACGATTGCGTTTTCGAATTCGAATCCTTTACCTTCTTCGTTTGGAGTAAATTCAATCCATACATCACCGAATTGACCTTTACCACCAGACTGACGTTTGAAGAATCCACGTGCTTGAGTAGAAGCGCGGAATGTTTCACGGTAAGATACTTGAGGAGCACCTACGTTCGCTTCCACTTTGAACTCACGACGCATACGGTCAACAAGGACGTCAAGGTGAAGCTCACCCATACCTGAGATAACTGTTTCACCAGTTTCAACGTTTGTTTCAACGCGGAATGTTGGATCTTCTTCAGCCAATTTTTGAAGGGCGATACCCATCTTGTCTTGGTCAGCTTTAGATTTTGGCTCAACCATCAATTGGATAACTGGTTCTGGAACGTTGATTGATTCAAGGATGATTTTAGCTTTTTCATCTGTCAATGAGTCACCAGTTGTAGTATCTTTCAAACCAACGGCAGCAGCGATATCACCTGAGTAAACAGTGTCAATTTCTTGACGGCTGTTAGCGTGCATTTGAAGGATACGTCCGATACGTTCACGTTTACCTTTAGAAGTGTTCAATACGTAAGAACCTGATTGAAGAACACCTGAGTATACACGGAAGAATGTCAAACGACCTACGAATGGGTCAGTCATGATCTTGAAGGCAAGAGCTGCGAATGGCTCTTCGTCAGATGCTGGACGAGTTTCTTCTTCGTCTGTATCTGGGTTGATACCTTTGATCGCTGGGATGTCAAGTGGGCTTGGAAGGTAGTCGATAACCGCATCAAGCATCAATTGAACACCCTTGTTCTTGAAGGCAGAACCACACAATACTGGGAAGAATTCAACGTTGATAGTTGCTTTACGGATAGCAGCTTTCAATTCTTCGTTAGTGATTTCTTCACCTTCAAGGTATTTCATCATCAAGTCTTCATCAGTTTCAGCAACTGCTTCCACCAATTTTTCACGGTATTCTTGAGCTTGGTCAAGGTATTCAGCTGGAATATCTTCTTCAAGGATATCTGTACCAAGGTCGTTAGTATAGATTTCAGCTTTCATCTTGATCAAGTCGATGATACCGCGGAAGTCATCTTCAGCACCGATTGGCAATTGGATTGGGTGTGCGTTTGCTTGAAGACGGTCGTGAAGTGTGCTTACTGAGTAAAGGAAGTCAGCACCGATTTTGTCCATTTTGTTGGCAAATACGATACGTGGAACTCCGTACTCAGTTGCTTGACGCCAAACTGTTTCAGTTTGAGGCTCAACACCTGATTGTGAGTCAAGAACAGTAACCGCACCGTCCAATACACGAAGAGAACGTTGTACTTCGATTGTGAAGTCCACGTGTCCTGGTGTGTCGATGATGTTTACGCGGTGGTTATTCCATTGAGCTGTTGTCGCAGCAGATGTGATAGTGATACCACGTTCTTGCTCTTGCTCCATCCAGTCCATTTGTGACGCACCTTCGTGAGTTTCACCGATTTTGTGGATTTTACCAGTGTAGTAAAGAATACGCTCAGTAGTTGTTGTTTTACCGGCATCGACGTGAGCCATGATACCGATATTACGAGTTTTTTCAAGTGAAAATTCGCGTGCCATGAGGTTTGTTTCTCCTATTTATTTTTAATTTCTATTCTATTATAACACGATTTTAATAAAAACGGATAGGCAGGACCTACCCGTTCTCAATGTTTATCTTGTTTTTGTTGGTTTCAACTTGTAGACAAGTTGAATTGAACTAGGGCTAAAAGCTCAAGTTAGCTGAGTTGAACTCGAGCGAGGCCCGGTGCAAAAAAGATAAACTGCTTTGTGTTCACGGAACACTGCATCAGTTTCCTATTTTTGCCTTGGGCCTTTGCCGCTCTTGGTATCATAATTTAGTTGAGCTCAAGCTAAAAGTCTGGAGAAAAAGATGAATCTCATTGGTTGCAATCGCAACCTGCTTTGATTCCCTATTTTCTCTGGGACTTTCTTAACGCTTTCGCATCCTATATTACCAACGGAAGTGTGCGAAGGCACGGTTAGCTTCAGCCATACGGTGAGTGTCTTCACGTTTCTTAACTGCTGCACCAGTGTTGTTCGCAGCATCCAAGATTTCTTTTGCAAGACGGTCTTGCATTGTGTGTTCACCACGAAGGCGAGCAATTGTTACCAACCAACGAAGTCCAAGCGTTGTACGGCGTTCCGGACGAACTTCAACTGGAACTTGGTAGTTAGATCCACCAACACGACGTGCACGTACTTCAAGTACAGGCATGATGTTTTCCATAGCTGTTTCAAATACTTCAAGTGCATCGTTACCAGTAGCTTCTTTGATTTGCTCAAAAGCACCGTAAACGATTGAAGCAGCTGTACCACGTTTACCATCAAGCATAACGCGGTTGATAAGACGAGTAACTAATTGTGAATTGTAAAGCGGATCTGGCAATACGTCACGTTTTGGAGCTCTATTTTTACGACTCATTTCTCTTTATCCCCTTTCCTTATGCTTTTGGACGTTTAGTACCGTATTTAGAACGGCCTTGTTTACGATCGTTAACACCTGCAGTATCAAGTGCACCACGGACGATATGGTAACGTACCCCTGGAAGGTCTTTTACACGTCCACCACGAAGAAGCACCACGCTGTGCTCTTGCAAGTTGTGTCCGATACCTGGGATGTAGGCAGTAACTTCGATAAGGTTGCTCAAACGTACACGAGCGAATTTACGAAGGGCAGAGTTAGGTTTTTTAGGTGTCATTGTTCCCACACGAGTTGCAACACCACGTTTTTGTGGTGAAGAAACGTTTGTTTGAACTTTTTTATGACTGTTGTAACCAACGTTCAAAGCTGGTGATTTAGATTTTTCTACTTTTGATTTACGCGGTTTGCGAACCAATTGGTTAATTGTAGGCATCTACATTCTCCTGTGTTTTTTTATTTTTGGTGATGATACACTTGGTGACAGCTACCATCTGTGTGTACTTTTGCAACATTTGTCAGCACGTCCCTGTACACTTTTGAGAGACCAAAAGTAAAAAGTACCGTCTATTATTGTAACACAATTTTTCCTTCATTGTCAAGATATTTTTCATTTTTATTCTGATCTTTTAACTCTTTGACACTAGCTTTTACCGCTTTTCTAAACCAGAAAAGGAGGCAATTTGCCTCCTCCTTTCTAGTATGGATTTCCTTCGATTCAAGTTATCATTTCGAAATTGTTTAACCCTTCTTATCAAAGCCAACCAGATTCTTTTGCAATGTTGGCTGCCTCTGTTCGATTACCAGCATCTAGTTTCGAAAGAATATTGGTGACATAGTTTCGGACGGTTCCATTTGATAGATAAAGCTGATCCGCGATTTCTTGATTAGACAAACCCTGAGCGATTCCCTTTAAAACAGCGATTTCTTGCTCTGTTAACGGATTGGGGTGCGTCATCACCACTTCCATCAATTCAGGCGAATATTCCTTGCGTCCTTCGAGAACAGTGTGCAAGGTTTGCATGAGGTCTGCGATGCTTCTTTCTTTTAAGACATAAGCATCCACTCCAGCCTTGACCGCACGTTCAAAATATCCGGGGCGCTTGAAGGTCGTCACCACAACCACCTTTGTTTCTGGCTTTTCTGCTCGTAGCCATTCCAAGACTTCGAGGCCTGTCTTAACAGGCATTTCTACGTCAAGAATGGCGATATCCACAGACTCTTTTTCTAAAAGTTGGATTGCTTCTTGGCCATCCTTGGCTTGTAGGACAGAATCTACATCTGCTTGAAAGGTAAGCAACTGGCACATAGCATCTCGCAACATACTTTGATCTTCTGCAACAAGTAATTTCATCTTAGTTTCTCTCCTTATAAGGTAGCCGAACCTGCACTTCAGTCGGCTGTTTCTGACTAATCACTTTTACTTCTCCTGAAAAAGGAAGGACACGGTCTCGAACGGTATGGAGTTCATCCCCTTTTAGAGAAGCAAAGCCACAGCCATCATCTCTCACTGTTAGAATGAGTTCTTTCTCTGTTCGTTCTAATTTCAAGTAAGCTTTGGATGCTTTGGCATGTTTGATGATGTTGGTCACCAATTCAAGCAAAATCATGGAGGCCGTTGATTCTAATTCCTGAGTTAGGCTAGCTGTATCTAGTTGGTGATTGATTTCTGTTTCAATTCCTGCAATTTCCAGCATTTTTTTAACAGTCGTAAATTCAGAAGCTAGGGTTCTGGTTTTAAGATTTTCGATAATTGTACGAACTTCATTCATGGATTCTTTACTGATCTGATGAATTTCTTTTAATTCTTTTTCCACTTGAGGATAGGCCTGCATTTGGAGAAGCTGGAGTGCAAGGTCCGTCTTCACACTCAGCATGGCAAAAGTATGGCCTAGACTGTCATGAAGATCCTGGCCGATACGACTGCGTTCGTTTTCAGCCAAGAAAAGATTGAGCTTGGCATTTTGTTTCATCTTTTCTTCTTTTATGTCCTCCGACAATCGAATTCGATAAAGACCAAAGGTCATTGCATCGGAAAAGATAAAGGTCACCAAGAAAAAGAGTAGCTGCCAGGGACTAACATGATTGACCATATAGATTCCGGTCAGAATAAATGGTTGCAGGACAATAAAACTGACAAAACGCCAAGAGTGAAAAGAAATCTCATCCAGCTCATAAATAAGGAGATTGGATAAATAAAAGATAAACCATGTGAAACCTGAACTTAGCCAAACAGATGTATAAAAAATGTAGACAAGCATGGACCACCATGCTAGCCACTGCACGGTGCGATTCTGACTGATTAAAACCGAATAGAAGGCAAGTACAAATAGTAGGGTCCATAGCAAGGTTAAAAGCGGGTAATCTCCAACGATGACACCCGCTATAGGAAAGATGATAAACACTATTGAAATATGAAACATATAATGAATGTTTTTAAATTTTTCCAACATAGATTTATTTTACCTCAATCCTTTTTTTCAGCTGGATTACCAGTACACCAAAGAAAACTGTATAGCCTAGCACAACCAAGGCAGCAAGAATATTAAATTCATGGTGTTCCAAATAAGTAGAGACGACCTGCATCAGTTGATAGGTTGGAGTCAGCTTTCCAATAGATTGGAGCCATTCTGGGAAGGAATTCAAGGGGAACCACAGTCCACCTAGGACAGCCAAAGCGATATAGGCAATATTTCCAATCACCGTCATCAGTTGAGCACTGGGAAGCAAGCTCACCAATACCCCCATGCTGATAAAGACCACGCTTCCGACCAGCAAAATAGCACCGATTACCAACCAGTCAAGCCAAGGTAGCGTAACTCCACGGACAAAATGACCAACTGAAAAGACAACTATAATTGATAACAAGAAAGTTAGCAGAGTGCTGAACAGTTTTGATACATAATATTCTACCATAGATACAGGAGAATGTTGAATCAATTTTTGCCAGTTGTTTGTCTTATCAGACTCGAGTGTGCTTGGGATACTGAAAAAAGCACTTGACATGATACTAAAGAGCGTCATGGCAAAGAGATAGGCTTGAAGAGCGATTTCTGGAATGTCTGATCCTGACATCATACCAGAGAAAATAAGGTAAAATACACTTGGAAGTCCGATGGATAGCAAGTAGTAGATGGCTTGCCGTTTCATCAGAATGATTTCTACTTTCATGAGACTTGTCATATTTTTCATCGTCAATCTCCTTTAGTCTTGAGTCGTTTCGAAGATACTGTCCAAAAGAGTTCGATTGCGAACTTCAATTTCTTCGATCGTGCAGCCCTGTTCTTGCAAAACTTTCCATACCTGGCTGGCTTCTTTGGTGGTGAAGGAAAGAGCATTTTGCTTGATTTCAAGCCCTTGAACCATAGTCAGAGAGCTGACAAAATCCTGATAAGTTAGAGGTATCGTAAAGTGTTTTTCTCGTTCTTCACCACGCATGGCATAAGGTGTCGTATCACGGATCAATTCACCCTTGTGGAGGACCAAGATGCGATCGGCCGTATGCTCCACCTCTTCGATATAGTGAGAAGAATAAACAATGGTCACACCATTTTTCTTTAACTGATTGACAATTTCCCAAAAATGCTGACGTGTCGAGGTATCCATGGCAGCAGTTGGTTCGTCTAAAAATAGAATTTTCGGACGACCTATTAGTGCCAACACGAAAGAGAACAAACGTTTTTGCCCACCAGACAACTTGCCCGCTAGCTGATTTTTCTGTTTGTCCGAAAATCTCAGCAAGTCATCAATTTCTTGATTGGAGAGACTGTTTGGATAGATTGATTGAAAGAAGGATAAGAGTTCTTTCACTTTCAAGTCTTGAACCACCGTATTTTCTTGAGGTAAGATAGAAATAAGCTGCTTTAATCGAGGATTTGTTGGTGCAAAGCCTTGAATAGCTATCTGACCTGAGCTCACGAACTTGTCGCCCAAGAGGCAATCAATCAAGGTCGTCTTACCTGCTCCATTAGGTCCGATCAAGGCGACACATTCACCATCGTTGATTTCAAAGGAGATGTTCCGCAAGATCTCCTTGTCTTTTATTTTCTTACTCAATTTCTCAACTTTAATCACAGTCATGAGATTCTCCTTTCAACCACTTCATTCCCATAGGGAAAACGACGAAAATCATAAACCCAAAACCCCAAGCACCACGAATAAATTGGCGAAGCACGGTTTGGTCAAACCAACCAGTAAACATTTCCACTAACCATACCAAGAGTGATAGGCTGATAAAGAAATAGATGATTGCTTTTTTCATTCCTCAAACTCCTTTTTCACATCTCTGACCAATTTCAAACCTTCTCTGACAAGCCAAGACATCATTCCAAAGCCAGCAAAGAGCTCCCAAGGAAAATGGTAGAAACCCTCGTCCAATCCTGAAAACATGAGATAGGTCATAACTCCTGCTGCTACTAAACTCACTGCGACAATCATTTTATTTTTCATTTCTTCTTCCTCCATTTCATACTTCAATTATAGTCCTTTGAAGTTAACTGAGCTAGATGCTTCTGTCACTAGGAAATATGACAAATGTCATAAAAAAAGAACCAATTTCTCGGTTCTTAAAAATGATTAGTCTGATTCATCGTTTCGTTTCTTTTTACCTAGCAATCCAAGTGTCATAGCACCTGCTAGGGCTGTCAGAATTCCTAGATTTTTCAAACCATCTTCTTGACTTCCTGTATTTGGAAGTTGATTTTTTTCTACAGAGATGTTTTGAGTCAATTGATCTGGTTTCGAATCAGATACTGAAAGTTCTTTTTTATCAGACGGCTTCACTTGCTCTGGAAGTTCTACTACTGTTGGAGTATAGAATCCTGAAATGATATTTCCATTACGGTCTTTACGGATCACTTTCACACCTTTGGCTTGTCCTACAAAGTCTGCCTCTGGAGTGAAGGTGACGGTGCCATCTGGTGAGATTACATAAGTTCCTTGACCTGGAACGACTTTTTCAGTTGTTCCATCTTCAAAGGTTGGCGGAACTGTCAGATCGACATCACCTGTAAAGTTTGGTTTACCAGTCTGAGTTTGACCTTTAAGACCTTCTGATGTCGCATCACTCACTTGTGTTTGTCCAAGGACAGTTGGTGTGTAGTGAGCAGTAACTACATTTCCATACATATCCAGACGTTTCACAACCAATCCTTTAGCTGTACCAACAAAGTCTGGTTCTGGAGTAAAGGTAATCTTACCATCTTTATCAATTGTATAGCTTCCTTCACCCGGAACAATCATAGTCGTGCTACCATCCTCAAATGTTGGTGGTACAGTCGAATCGATATTTCCTTCAAACACTGGTGTTGCCACTTGTGGTTGGCCTTTTGCTCCTGTAGAAGCCGTGTCATGACCAGTAGATGGATCTACAACTGTTGGACGATAGCTTGCAGTAACTGGAGTACCGTTCTTATCCTTACGGACAATCGTTACGCCTGTTCCTTTTCCTACAAAGTCTGCCTCTGGAGTGAAGGTAACGGTGCCATCTGGTGAGATTGCATAAGTTCCTTCACCTGGAATCACTTTTTCAGTTGATCCATCTTCAAAGGTTGGCTCGACTGTTTCATCGATTGGAACAAGCGGATTACCACCTTCAAATGTTGGTGTACCCGTTTGAACAAGCCCCTTAATGTTCACTGAAGAAGTATCTTTACCAGTTGGTGTTACCTTAGTGAGCTCTGGACTGTAGGTCGCAGTCACTGGAGTGCCATTCTTATCCACACGTTTGACTGTGACTGGAGCTGGGTTTCCGACAAACTGTTTGTCTGGAGTGAAGGTCACTGTGCCGTCTGGGGCAATCGTGTAAGTTCCTTGACCTGGAATAAACTTCTCTTTGCTGCCATCTTCAAAAGTTGGCTCAACTGTTTCATCGATTGGAACCAGTGGGTCACCACCTTGGAAGGTTGGGGTGCCTGTTTGTGGAACACCCTGAGGACCTGTGCTGGTTGCGTTAGTGCTGGTTGGAACTACTTCTTTCACCACCGCTTGGTACTTGACAGTAACAGGAGTTCCGTTGGCATCCACACGAGTCAATTCAAGTTCTGGTGTTTCACCTTTGAACTGTTTATCAGGAGTGCTACAAACTGCTTGTCTGGGGTGAAGGTTACAGTTCCATCTGAAGCAATTGTGTAGGTTCCTTGACCTGGAATGGTCTTCTCTTTACTTCCATCTTCGAAGGTTGGCTCTACTGTTTCATCGATTGGAACCAGTGGGTCACCACCTTGGAAGGTTGGAGTGCCTGTTTGTGGAACACCCTGAGGACCTGTGCTAGTTACGTTAGTGCTGGTTGGAACTACTTCTTTCACCACCGCTTGGTACTTGACAGTAACAGGAGTTCCGTTGACATCCATTCGAGTCAATTCAAGCTCTGATGTTTCACCCTTGAACTGTTTATCAGGAGTGAAGGTCACCTTGCCATCTGCGTCTACTTCGAAC
>NZ_RMVK01000011.1:0-37310 GCF_003942875.1 Streptococcus oralis
AATACGAAGTGTGAGGTTTTCTTGGTATTTGATAGATATTCAATTTTGAGTAGGTATTACTCAGAGTTAAGTGACGATAGCCTAGGAGATACACCTGTACCCATGCCGAACACAGTAGTTAAGCCCTAGAACGCCGGAAGTAGTTGGGGGTTGCCCCCTGTGAGATATGGAAGTCGCTTAGCTCGAGGGAGTTTAGCTTAGTTGTAATTGAGAGGAAATCGAAATTACAATCGGCGGATGAGAGAAACGGAGTTTCTTACCGTTGGCTGAGCTAGACTCCACCCTTTGGGAGTTTAGCTCAGCTGGGAGAGCATCTGCCTTACAAGCAGAGGGTCAGCGGTTCGATCCCGTTAACTCCCATTTTAGCGGGTGTAGTTTAGTGGTAAAACTACAGCCTTCCAAGCTGTTGTCGCGAGTTCGATTCTCGTCACCCGCTTTGAACGAAAGTTCATACCAAGTTTTTGAACTTGGGCGCGTAGCTCAGGTGGTTAGAGCGCACGCCTGATAAGCGTGAGGTCGGTGGTTCGAGTCCACTCGTGCCCATTTATAAATATGGTCCGTTGGTCAAGGGGTTAAGACACCGCCTTTTCACGGCGGTAACACGGGTTCGAATCCCGTACGGACTATTTATTGGAGGATTACCCAAGTCCGGCTGAAGGGAACGGTCTTGAAAACCGTCAGGCGTGTAAAAGCGTGCGTGGGTTCGAATCCCACATCCTCCTTTTTATATTAACGCGGGATGGAGCAGCTCGGTAGCTCGTCGGGCTCATAACCCGAAGGTCGTAGGTTCAAATCCTGCTCCCGCAATTTGGCTCGGTAGCTCAGTTGGTAGAGCAATGGATTGAAGCTCCATGTGTCGGCGGTTCGATTCCGTCTCGCGTAAAGGTAGAACTAAGGTCTCCAAAACCTTCAGTGTGGGTTCAATTCCTACTGCCCGTGTTAATATGATTATGGCGGGTGTGGTGAAGTGGTTAACACACCAGATTGTGGCTCTGGCATGCGTGGGTTCGATCCCCATCACTCGCCTATTTTATATTATTGGGGTATAGCCAAGCGGTAAGGCAAGGGACTTTGACTCCCTCATGCGTTGGTTCGAATCCAGCTACCCCAGTTACTATTTGCCGGCGTGGCGGAATTGGCAGACGCGCTGGACTCAAAATCCAGTGTCCGCAAGGACGTGCCGGTTCGACCCCGGCCGCCGGTATAGTAATAAAGACAAGGTTTTCGAGCCTTGTTTTTTGTTTTGGTAAAGATTTTGATTAAGTACAGATAACTGAGGAATGATCTTTTTCTTCTTATTCTAGTCATTTTTAGTGTATTTTTGGTATAATATTACTTATTCACAATTTATTTTGATTATGAAAGAGTTTGGTGATTAATGTCTCGGTCTGTTGAATTACTAAAGAAACGTTACTTAAAGAATATAAAAGAGAACCCAAATTTATTTATTGGGATTGAGTTAGAATATCCTATTGTAAATTTAGAGGGTAAGGCTACAGATGGTGAAGTTGTTAAGGATCTCTTTCGATATTTACCATCAGTACTGGGCTTTACTATCGAAAAAGTGGATGATTTTGGGAATCCAATTCAGTTGCTTGATCCAGTCAGCCAAGATACGATCTTATTTGAGGTTGCTTATACGACAATTGAGTTTGCATTCGGAAAGGCCGAATCTATCCAAGAGGTGGAAGAACGCTTTAACTTCTATATGGCTACGATTCAGAATAAGTTGGGTGAAGCTAACCATGCTATTGTTGGCTGCGGCATTCATCCCAACTGGGATAAAAATGAGAATTGTCCAGTGGCTTATCCCCGCTATCAGATGTTGATGGATTATCTGAATTTGAGTAGAAATGTAACTAAATCAGATTTACATCATTTCCCTGAGTATGGTGCCTTTATCTGTGGAAGTCAGGTTCAACTGGACGTTTCAAAGTCCAACTACTTGCGGGTTATCAATGCTTTTACGCAAATTGAAGCTGCAAAAGCCTTTTTATTTGCCAATTCTGAGTTTTCAGGGGAAGATTGGGATACTAAGATTTCAAGGGATATTTTTTGGGAAGAGTCTATGCACGGGATTTATCCTGAAAATGTAGGCGTCAATGCCAGACTATTTAAAGATGAGGATGATTTTTTTGACTATCTAAATCATTCTGCGATTTTTACTGCGGAGCGTGATGGGCAGACCTATTATTTTTATCCGATTCAGGCTAGGGACTATTTGTCTACACCTGAAATCCAAGCATTTACCCTTAATGGGGATGAGGTGTTAATTCATCCTCAGGAGGAAGATTTCCAAACTCATCGTAGTTACCAGTACCAAGACTTAACGACTCGAGGAACAGTTGAGTTTCGTAGTGTGTGTACTCAGCCGCTTGATAGGACTTTTGCTTCTGCAGCCTTTCATTTGGGCTTGTTGGTTCATTTAGACAAGCTTGAAGCTTACTTGCGAACGGCTCCATTTTTTACCACAACTGGTCGTGATTATAAGCTTTTAAGACGACAATTTTCTAAAAAACAACTCACAGATGAGGAAGAAGCTGCGATTCTCGAGTTTTCTAAAGACTTACTCACCCTAGCTGAGGAGGGACTGGGGAAAAGAGATAAGCAAGAAATGGTTTATTTAGAGCCTTTGAAGAAAGAATTGGGATTATAATTTCTCTTATAAAGGGAGAATTTTCTGAAAAATCATGATATAATGGAAGAGACTATAGATAAAGGATAGAGATTCATGACATTAGTTTATCAATCAACACGTGATGCCAATAATACAGTAACTGCCAGCCAAGCTATTTTGCAAGGTTTGGCGACGGATGGTGGTCTGTTTACACCACTTACTTATCCAAAGGTGGATTTGGACTTTGAAACATTAAAAGATGCTTCTTACCAAGAAGTGGCTAAATTAGTTTTATCAGCCTTTTTAGATGACTTTACGGCTGAGGAGTTGGACTACTGTATCACCAATGCCTACGATAGCAAGTTTGATACTCCAGCTATTGCGCCATTGGTGAAACTGGATGGGCAATATAACTTGGAACTGTTCCATGGTTCAACGATCGCTTTTAAAGACATGGCCTTGTCTATCTTGCCGTACTTTATGACAACAGCCGCTAAAAAGCATGGTTTGGAGAACAAGATTGTCATTTTGACAGCGACATCTGGTGATACTGGGAAAGCTGCTATGGCGGGGTTTGCCGATGTGCCTGGAACTGAGATTATCGTTTTTTATCCGAAAGATGGTGTTAGCAAGGTACAAGAGTTGCAAATGACTACTCAGACTGGCGACAATACTCATGTTATCGCTATTGATGGAAACTTTGATGATGCACAAACAAACGTGAAGCACATGTTCAACGATGTGGAACTTCGTGAAAAATTGGCAGCGAACAAGTTGCAATTTTCATCAGCTAACTCTATGAACATTGGTCGTTTGGTACCACAGATTGTTTATTATGTTTATGCCTACGCTCAGTTGGTCAAGTCTGGTGAGATTGTGGCTGGTGAAAAGGTCAATTTCACAGTACCAACAGGAAACTTTGGAAATATTTTGGCTGCCTTTTATGCTAAACAAATCGGTCTTCCAGTTGGTAAATTAGTCTGTGCTTCAAATGACAACAATGTCTTGACAGACTTCTTCAAAACACGTGTTTACGATAAGAAACGTGAGTTTAAGGTAACGACTAGCCCATCTATGGATATCTTAGTATCTTCAAATTTGGAGCGTTTGATTTTCCATCTTTTGGGGAATAATGCGGTTAAGACAACTGAACTCATGAATGCCTTGAACACGCAAGGACAATATGAGTTGACAGACTTTGATGCAGCGATTCTGGAACTCTTTGCAGCTGAGTATGCGACTGAGGAAGAAACCGCGACAGAAATTAAACGTGTTTATCAAACAGATGCCTACATCGAGGATCCACATACGGCGGTTGCCTCAGCTGTTTATAGAAAATACCAAGCGGCTACTGGCGATGCGACTAAGACAGTGATTGCTTCAACAGCTAGTCCTTACAAGTTCCCAGTGGTTGCCGTAGAAGCGGTAACAGGAAAAGCAGGCTTGACTGACTTTGAAGCCTTGGCTCAATTACATGACATTTCAGGAGTGGCAGTGCCACCAGCGGTTGATGGCCTTGAAACAGCTCCAGTTCGTCATAAAACAACAGTGGCAGCTGCTGACATGCAAGCAGCGGTGGAGACTTATCTAGGACTTTAAGACAGAGGAAGTAAACTCGGTTGGGAAACCAACTGAGTTTCTTTTCATCAGGAGGAGAGATTGTTTAAGAAAAATAAAGACATTCTTAATATTGCCTTGCCAGCTATGGGTGAAAACTTTTTGCAGATGCTTATGGGCATGGTGGATAGTTACTTGGTCGCTCACTTGGGCTTAATCGCTATTTCAGGTGTTTCAGTGGCTGGCAATATTATCACGATTTACCAGGCGATTTTTATCGCTCTGGGAGCTGCTATCTCCAGTGTTATTTCAAAAAGTTTGGGGCAGAAAAATCAGTCCAAGTTGGCTTATCACGTGACAGAGGCTCTCAAGATAACCCTATTGCTGAGTGGGCTTTTAGGCGCCTTATCACTCTTTGCTGGGCAAGAGATGATAGGACTTTTGGGAACTGAGCAGGCTGTGGCTGAGAGTGGTGGGCTCTACCTATCTTTGGTGGGTGGATCGATTGTTCTCTTGGGCTTGATGACCAGTCTAGGTGCCTTGATTCGTGCATCGCATAATCCGCGTCTACCTCTCTATGTTAGTCTTTTATCCAATGCCTTGAATATTCTTTTTTCAAGTCTAGCTATTTTTGTCCTTGATATGGGGATAGCGGGTGTTGCTTGGGGGACTATCTTGTCTCGCTTAGTCGGTCTTGTGATTTTGTGGTCGCAATTAAAGCTGCCTTTTGAGAAACCGACTTTTGGTTTAGATAAGGAACTATTGACTTTGGCTTTGCCAGCAGCTGGAGAACGTCTCATGATGCGGGCTGGAGATGTAGTGATCATTGCCTTGGTTGTTTCTTTTGGGACGGAGGCAGTAGCGGGGAATGCAGTCGGAGAAGTCTTGACCCAGTTTAACTATATGCCTGCCTTTGGCGTCGCTACGGCGACGGTCATGCAGGTAGCTCGAGCAGTTGGAGAGGATAACTGGGAAAGAGTAGATGATTTGAGCAAGCAAACCTTTTGGCTTTCCCTGCTTCTTATGTTGCCCTTAACACTCAGTATCTATGCCTTGGGGACACCATTGACTCATCTCTATACGACCGATCCTGTAGCGGTCGAAGCGAGCGTTTTGGTGGCACTGTTCTCCCTACTAGGAACCCCCATGGCGACAGGGACAGTTATATATACGGCAGTTTGGCAGGGATTGGGAAATGCTCGCCTCCCCTTTTATGCGACAAGTATTGGGATGTGGTGTATCCGAATTGGCACAGCTTATCTGATGGGTATTGTTCTTGGTTGGGGCTTACCTGGTATTTGGACAGGGACTCTCTTGGATAATGGTTTCCGTTGGTTATTTCTACATTACCGTTACCAGCGTTATATGAGCTTGAAAGGATAGGAGATGCAAAAAACAGCTTTTATTTGGGATTTAGACGGGACTTTATTGGACTCTTACGAAGCGATTTTGTCAGGGATTGAGGAGACCTTTGCTCAATTTTCTATTCCTTATGATAAGGAAAAAATGAGAGAGTTTATCCTCAAGTTTTCTGTGCAGGATTTGCTGGAGCAGGTGGCTGAAGAGAGAAACCTGGATGCGGAAGTGCTCAACCAGGTGCGTGCTCAGAGCCTGTCTGAGAAAAATGCCCAGGTAGTTTTGATGCCAGGTGCGCGTGAAGTTTTGGCTTGGGCAGACGAAGCAGGGATTCAGCAGTTTGTCTATACTCATAAGGGAGACAATGCGCTTACTATTTTAAGAGACTTGGGGTTGGAATCCTATTTCAAAGAGATTTTAACCAGTCAGAGTGGCTTTGCGCGCAAGCCCAGTCCAGAAGCGGCGACCTATCTGCTAGACAAGTATGAGTTGGATCCTGAGAACACCTACTATATAGGAGACCGGACTTTGGATGTGGAATTTGCTCAGAATAGCGGCCTTCAAAGCATCAATTTTTTAGAGTCGTCTTATGAAGGGAATCACAGGATTCAAGAGTTAGCAGATATTCCTCATATTTTTGAGGATTGGGGACGAGAAGATTGTGTCAGTTTTGTGACAGAAACCTAACAAACTATTTCAAGTAATCGAGTTTGTTACAAGGAATAGACAGTTCTGTTAAATAGGCCCGAGAGGGCTTTTTTTCTGCTTTTTTTGTGTTATGATAGACAGGTACTCATTTGAAAGGAATATGAACGAATGAAGAAAAGAATAATTTTAGCCTCAACAGTAGCCTTGTCTCTTGCTCCCGCATTAGGAGCTAAAGCTCAAGAAATCTCTTGGACAGCACGTAGCGTTGAGCAAATCCAAAATGATGTGACGAAAAACGAGAACAAAAACAGCTATACAGTTCAGTATGGTGATACCCTGAGCACGATTGCAGAAGCTTTGGGAGTAGATGTAACGGTTCTTGCTAATTTGAACAAAATTACCAATATGGACTTGATTTTCCCAGATACTGTCCTCACTACAACTGTCAATGAGGAAGAAGAGGTAACGGAAGTTGAAATCCAAGCTCCTCAAGCAGATGCTAGTGAAGAAGTGAAGACTGCGACAGCTGATTTGACGACAAATCAAGTGACAGTTGATGAACAAACAGTTCAAGTAGAAGACCTTTCTCAACCAATTGAGGAAGCTCCAACTGCAACAGAGACTGAAAAACCAGCAGAAGTAGCGCCAAGTTCAGAAGTTTCTGAGACAGCGACAGTTGCTGAAGAGACACCATTTACAGAAACACCTGTAGCTGAAGAAACAGCTGAAACGACTCCAGCGGAAGCACCAGTAGCAGAAACGCCTGCTGATACAAGAGGAACAAGTGCAACAGCAGCAACAACAGCAACTTCTGACGCTGCAACGTCGACTTATCAAGCAGAGCAAAGCCAAACTCCTTCAAGAACTTATTCAGCTCCAGCAACTGAAACACCTGCTGATACAAGAGGATCAAGTGCAACAGAAGCAGCATCAACAGCAACTTCTGACACTGCAACTTCGACTTATCAAGCAGAGCAAAGCCAAACTCCTTCAAGAACTTATTCAGCTCCAGCAGCTCCTGACTATGCAGGACTTGCTGTAGCTAAGTCTGAGAATGCTGGTCTTCAACCACAAACTGCAGCCTTTAAGGAAGAAATCGCCAACTTGTTTGGCATCACATCCTTTAGTGGTTACCGTCCTGGTGACAGTGGGGACCATGGTAAAGGTTTGGCCATCGACTTCATGGTTCCAGTGAGTTCAGCACTCGGAGATCGAATTGCAGAATATGCAGTCCAAAATATGGCTAGCCGTGGTATCAACTATATCATCTGGAAACAACGTTTCTACGCTCCATATGATAGTAAATATGGACCAGCCTACACGTGGAATCCAATGCCAGACCGTGGTAGCGTAACCGAAAACCACTATGATCACGTTCACGTATCAATGAACTAATCATTAAAATGGAAGTTGGGAGCTGATTAAGTTCCCGCTTCTTTTTTGTGTGTCATTCCTTCAGGGTAAACAAGAAGATTATTCTGAAGCAAGGCGGGCCTGCTATTTTGACTCTGCTGAGTATGTTACTTTTGAAATAAGAAAAGCCGCATCCTGCAAGATGCTGCTTTTTTAGATTTTTATCCATTTCGACGTTTACGAGCTAGGAGGGCTCTGTAAAAGAAGATGTGATTGTTTTGGATATAGGGAAGGATTGAAAAACTAGCAATTCCAAAAGTGATCCAATTGAGGAAGTACCAAGGAAGTAGTTGCAAGTCGAGGACAAAACGTTGGAATTTGTAACCTTTCATCAAAAAGCGACTGGTTTTCAGGATTTGACCGGGTTTAGCCTGTCCTAAATCCAGAGTATCGCAGAGGAGGAATTCTACCTGCGAGTAGGCATAATGTTGTGGAACATAGAGGATGTTCCCTACAATCATCAAGATGAGACTCGCGAAAAAGTAGAGGCCAAAGGTCATAAGGAACTGCTCTGTCTCAACGGATGAGAGGTCTAATTTTGGAAATTCAGGATGTAGGGCGACAAATCTTCTAGCCAAGAGATTGCTATAAAAGAGGAAATAAATGCCTACTAAGTTTGGAATGCTCCATAAAAAGAGGTAGAAACGTTTGAGGAGCAGAGTTAGGAAGGTTTGCGAGAAGCGCTCTTCAGCAAAGAGGGCCAGGCTTGATTTTACTGAGAGTTCCGTATCAGGATCCTTGAGGAGTCGGAGTGTCGCAAAGGCAGCACCTACTAGAAAAATCGTGCTCATAAAAGAAACTACTAGCGGGAAGAGATAGGCTTGGAGAACTTGTGCCAGCATGCTGAAAAAGGATTGCTCTAAAACACTTTCTTGGAGACGAGCCAAGGGGTTGAGAAAGCCTGACAAGATAACCAGTATGCTAGGTAAGAGATAGACCAGAAAGAGGCGGGGATTTTCAGCCTGAAATTGCCTAGCCTGCAGACGAATAGTTTTTAAATCAATTTTTGGGTATTTCATTCTCTCATTATACCATAGTTCGTGACAGTTCCAGCTTTTTTTGATAAAATCATACAGTATGCCTTTGGGCGCAAAGTATGAACTGGGACTGTTTTTCCCAGCTTCGGAGGTAAAAAATGTCAGATTCACCAATCAAATACCGTTTGATTAAGAAAGAGAAACACACAGGAGCTCGTCTGGGAGAAATCATCACTCCGCACGGTACCTTCCCGACACCTATGTTTATGCCAGTTGGGACCCAAGCCACGGTCAAGACTCAATCACCAGAGGAGTTGAAGGAGATGGGTTCAGGGATTATCCTGTCAAACACCTATCACTTGTGGCTCCGTCCAGGAGACGAACTCATCGCACGCGCAGGCGGTCTCCACAAGTTCATGAACTGGGATCAGCCCATCTTGACGGATAGTGGTGGTTTTCAGGTTTATTCTCTAGCGGATAGTCGAAATATCACAGAAGAAGGAGTAACCTTTAAAAACCATCTCAATGGTTCCAAGATGTTCCTATCGCCAGAAAAGGCCATCTCTATCCAGAACAATCTGGGCTCAGACATCATGATGTCCTTTGACGAATGTCCTCAGTTTTACCAACCCTATGATTACGTTAAGAAATCAATCGAACGTACCAGCCGTTGGGCTGAGCGCGGGTTGAAGGCTCACCGTCGTCCGCATGACCAAGGTTTGTTTGGAATTGTGCAGGGGGCAGGATTTGAAGACCTTCGCCGTCAGTCAGCTCACGACCTTGTTAGCATGGACTTCCCTGGCTACTCTATCGGTGGTTTGGCAGTAGGAGAAACGCATGAAGAGATGAATGCCGTCTTGGATTTCACAACTCAACTGCTACCTGAAAACAAACCTCGCTATTTGATGGGTGTCGGAGCGCCAGATAGCTTGATTGATGGAGTTATTCGTGGCGTGGATATGTTTGACTGTGTCTTACCGACTCGTATCGCTCGTAACGGAACTTGTATGACCAGTCAAGGTCGTTTGGTTGTCAAAAATGCCCAATTCGCTGAAGACTTTACGCCACTGGATCCTGAGTGCGATTGCTACACATGTAAGAACTATACACGCGCTTATCTTCGCCACCTACTCAAGGCTGACGAAACCTTTGGTATCCGCTTGACTAGTTACCACAATCTCTACTTCTTACTCAATCTGATGAAGCAGGTCCGCCAAGCCATCATGGATGACAATCTCTTGGAATTCCGTGAGTATTTTGTAGAAAAATATGGCTACAACAAGTCAGGGCGCAATTTCTAAAGTGTAAAAATAGAATGCCAAAATCCTAAGTTTTCTCTTAGGATTTTTCCTATTTTTTTGATAGAATAGGGAGTATAATGGAATGGAAATTAGGTGGTGTTTTACTTCCTAATTTAATGGAGAATAGACTCGTATGCGTATTAAATGGTTTTCCTTGATTAGGATTACAGGTTTACTTTTGGTGCTTTTGTACCACTTCTTTCAAACGATCTTTCCTGGAGGTTTCTTTGGGGTAGATGTCTTTTTCACTTTTTCAGGATTTTTGATCACTTCCCTCCTTTTAGAAGAATTTGGGAAGGCACGCCAGATTGATTTGCTGAGCTTTTTTAAGAGACGGTTTTACCGCATCGTGCCACCTGTGGTGCTGATGGTTTTGGTGACCATGCCTTTTACTTTCTTGGTTCGTCAAGACTATGTTGCTGGAATTGGTGGCCAGATAGCTGGAGTTCTCGGTTTTATGACCAACTTCTACGAAATGTTAACAGGGGGAAGTTATGAATCCCAGTTCATTCCGCATCTCTTTGTTCACAACTGGAGTCTAGCTGTTGAGGTTCACTACTATATCCTTTGGGGCTTAGCGGTTTGGTTCTTATCGAAACGTTCAAAATCTAGTAGTCAATTGAGAGGGATGGTCTTTCTTCTTTCTGCTGGAGCTTTCATCATTAGCTTTTTCTCCATGTTTATTGGTAGTCTAATGGCGAGTTCCTATTCATCTGTCTACTTTTCAAGTTTGACCCATGTCTATCCCTTCTTTTTAGGAAGCAATTTGGCGACGGTTGTGGGGGTTCGTCAGACGAGCGATTTAGTCAAGCAGTTTGACCGGACATGGGATATTCGTCAGAATCTACTGGTATTTGCTGCTGGGCTTTTGGTGTTAGTGCTCTTGACCTTCTTTGTCAAGTTCACCTACCTGTTTGCGTACTTATTTGGCTTCTTGCTAGCAAGTTTAGCGGCAGTGACCATGATTTTTGCTGCGCGTGTCTTGCATGAGAAAACGCCTGAGATACAAGAACCTCGGATCATTACATTTTTAGCGGATACTAGCTACGCGGTTTATCTTTTCCACTGGCCTTTTTATATTATCTTTTCTCAGCTGATGAGTAATCTGCCTGCTGTTATTCTGACAATCATCTTTTCTTATTTCTTTGCTATCCTATCCTTCTATATTATTGAGCCGTTGATTGCCGGTAAATCCAATCCTTTAATACGGAAGATTAGTCGATTGCCTCATATTAAACCAATTAGTGCTGCTGGTGCTGGCATTCTTACCTTGATTACCTTGATTATCATAGTTGTGGCTCCTCAAGTTGGAGCTTTTGAGACAGACTTGATGGTCAATGGTTTCAAACAAGCCCAGACCAATATAGGACAAACAAAGACTCTTGCTGAACAAGCTGAACTGAGTCGTCTAGGAATTTCTGAGGGAACAAGCCTGATAGGAGATTCGGTAGCCTTGCGTGCCAATACAGCCTTACAAGAGGCACTCCCTGAAGCGAATATCAATGCCCAGGTTAGTCGAACGACCAAGCAAGCCAACGATATTATGCTCAATAACAGTCAGAACAAGGCGCTGCTAAAAACAGTTGTCATTGCAACGGGAGTCAATAATCCTGAAGGCTATAAGAATGATTTGGACAGCATCGTGAACAATCTACCGAAAGGACACCATCTGATACTGGTGACACCTTATGAGGGAGACAAGAGCAAGGACACTTATGCATCAGTGGAGCAGTATGCGGCTTATGCACGGGAATTAGCTGAAAAGAATCCTTACGTGAGCATCGCTGACTGGAATAAGGTTGCTAAGGAACACCCTGAAATCTGGGCAGGAACCGACCAAGTCCACTTTGGGAATGATAGCAACATGATTGAAGAAGGTGCTAAACTTTACGCAGAGACGATTGCAGCTGCTGTTAAGGCTGCTCAAGAACTGCCTGTGAAATCAAAATAAAATTAAAGAGTTGGAGAAATCCAGCTCTTTTAAAATATCTCTAGAAAATAGGTCTATACCATTTACAAATGAAAAAGAAAGGTTTATAATGTAATTGACATAATAAATTCTAGAATCAATCTATCAAGGAGGTTATCATTATGCCTAATTATATTAAAGCGGATCAGTTTTTCTACCCACACGGAGTTCGTCGTGGCGGTTACTTGGAACTTGTGGATGGCAAGTTCGGCAAACATGTAGAACAGATTCCTGAAGGAGCTGAGGTGATTGACTATACAGGTTATAGCATTGCCCCTGGGCTTGTGGATACCCATATTCATGGATTTGGTGGTGTGGATGTCATGGACAATAACATCGAAGGAACCCTTCATACCATGAGTGAAGGATTGCTTAGCACGGGTGTTACCAGCTTCTTGCCAACGACCTTGACTTCCTCTTACGAGCAGTTGCTCGCAGTAACTGAAAATATCGGTGCTCGTTATCAGGAAGCAAGTGGAGCGAAAATTCGTGGGATTTATTTTGAAGGGCCATATTTCACAGAGAAATACAAAGGAGCTCAAAACCCTGCCTATATGAAAGACCCTCGTATGGATGAGTTTCGTGCTTGGCAAAAAGCAGCCAATGGCTTGCTCAATAAAATCGCCCTTGCGCCAGAACGCGAAGGTGTAGAAGACTTTGTTCGTACAGTTACGGGTGAAGGAGTGACCGTTGCTCTTGGGCACTCCAATGCGACTTTTGATGAAGCTAAAAAAGCAGTCGATGCTGGAGCGAGTGTTTGGGTACATGCCTACAATGGGATGCGTGGGTTGACTCACCGTGAGCTCGGTATGGTGGGAGCCATGTATGAATTGCCACATACTTACGCTGAATTGATTTGTGATGGTCACCACGTAGATCCAAAGGCCTGTGACATTTTGCTCAAGCAAAAAGGAACTGAAAATATTGCTCTCATCACAGACTGTATGACAGCGGGTGGCTTGGAAGACGGTGACTACATGTTGGGAGAATTCCCAGTAGTCGTTGCCAATGGAACTGCACGCCTCAAATCGACAGGAAATTTGGCAGGTTCTATCCTCAAACTCAAGGACGGTTTGAAGAATGTTGTCGAATGGGGCATTGCGAATCCACATGAAGCAGTCATGATGGCTAGCCTCAACCCAGCAAAATCTGTTCACATCGATGATGTTTGTGGTCAAATCCGTGAAGGTTACGATGCTGACTTTATCGTACTAGATAAAGATTTGGAATTGGTAGCAACCTACCTAGATGGTGTGAAACGTTATCAAGCCTAAGAAGATAAAAAATAGGGGTCAATAAAAGGCTCCTATTTTTATGATAGGCTGAAAAGGTATTTAAAGAAGTCTTCCTAAAGGGAAAGGCAAGCAAAATCCTTTTCTTGTAATAAAAAATTAGATATAATATACGATACAAAGGAAGTAGTAAGAATGTATCGTGTTATAGAAATGTATGGGGATTTTGAACCGTGGTGGTTCATAGAAGGTTGGGAAGAAGATGTCATCATGAGTCAATCTTTTGACAAGTATTATGATGCTCTAAAATATTATAAATCATGCTGGTTTGAGCTGGAAAGGAAGAATCCCCTTTATAAGAGTCGGAGTGATTTGATGACTATTTTTTGGGATCCTGCTGATAAACGCTGGTGTGATGAGTGTGATGAGTATTTGCAGCAGTACCATTCTTTGGCACTTTTACAGGATGAGCAAGTCATCCCCGATGAAAAGCTACGTCCAGGCTACGAAAAACAAACAGGTCAAGAAAAACACCGTTCTTGCCGTATGAAATGGAGATAAAAAAAGTAACTTTTTAAGTTGCTTTTTTTATTTTTTTGCGAATAGTTAGATAAGGAGGGCGGTATGGTACAAGAAATTGCACAGAAAATTATTGCTACTGCGAAAGAAAAGAAGGCTCAGGATATCTATTTCATTCCCAAGGAAAAGTCCTACGAGCTTCACATGCGGGTTGGAGACGAGCGGTGTCTCGTTGACTCCTATGAGTTTGATATTTTAGCTGCTGTGATTAGTCATTTTAAGTTTGTGGCGGGTATGAACGTAGGAGAGAAGAGACGTAGTCAGCTGGGCTCTTGCGACTATCAGCATGGGGAGAAGGTGTCTTCTCTGCGTTTGTCTACCGTGGGAGATTATCGGGGACATGAGAGTTTGGTCATTCGTTTGTTGCACGATGAGGAGCAGGACCTGCATTTCTGGTTTCAGGATATGAACGAACTGGGTGAGCAGTACAGGCAACGGGGGCTCTACCTTTTTGCGGGTCCAGTTGGAAGTGGCAAGACGACCTTGATGCACGAATTAGCCAAGTCACTTTTTAAGGGGCAACAGGTTATGTCCATCGAAGATCCTGTCGAGATCAAGCAGGAAGACATGCTCCAGTTGCAGTTGAATGAAGCGATTGGCTTGACCTATGAAAATCTGATCAAACTGTCTCTCCGGCATCGTCCGGATCTCTTGATTATTGGTGAAATTCGGGATAGTGAAACGGCGCGTGCAGTGGTCAGAGCCAGTTTAACGGGTGCGACGGTCTTTTCAACCATTCATGCCAAAAGTATCCGAGGTGTTTATGAACGCCTTCTGGAGTTGGGTGTGACGGAGGAGGAACTAGCAGTTGTCCTGCAAGGAGTCTGCTACCAGAGATTAATTGGGGGAGGAGGAATCGTTGACTTTGCAAACAAAGACTATCAGGAACACCAGCCAACTAGCTGGAATGAACAGATTGAGCAGCTTCTTAAAGATGGACATATCACAAATCTTCAGGCTGAAACGGAAAAAATTAGCTACAGCTAAGCAGAAGAAAATCATCACCCTGTTTAACAACCTCTTTTCCAGTGGCTTTCATTTGGTGGAAATTATTTCTTTCTTGGGAAGAAGTGCCCTGCTAGAAAAGGACTATGTGGCCCAGATGCACCAAGGCTTGTCTCAGGGGAAATCCTTTTCAGAGATGATGGACAGCTTGGGTTTTTCAAGTGCTATCGTGACCCAATTATCTCTAGCTGAAGTGCATGGAAATCTTCACCTGAGTTTGGCAAAGATAGAAGAATATCTGGACAATTTAGCCAAGGTCAAGAAAAAATTAATCGAAGTGGCGACCTATCCCCTGATTTTGCTGGGATTTCTTCTGCTAATCATGCTGGGGTTGAGAAACTATTTGCTGCCTCAACTGGACAGTAGCAATATTGCCACTCAAATCATCGGCAATCTGCCACAAATTTTTCTGGGACTTGTGTTGGTTTGCACTCTGTCTCTACTTTTAGCTCTCACTTTCTACAAAAGAAGTTCCAAGATGCGAGTCTTCTCTATGTTAGCACGGATTCCCTTTCTTGGAATCTTTGTCCAGACTTATCTGACAGCCTATTATGCGCGTGAATGGGGCAATATGATTTCGCAGGGGATGGAGTTGACGCAGATTTTTCAGATCATGCAGGGACAGGGTTCCCAGCTCTTTAAAGAAATCGGTCAAGATCTGGCTCAAGCCCTGCAAAATGGCCGCGAATTTTCTCAAACCATAGCGACCTATCCCTTCTTTAAAAAGGAGTTGAGTCTCATCATTGAGTATGGGGAAGTCAAGTCCAAGCTGGGGAGTGAGTTGAAAATCTATGCAGAAAAGACTTGGGAAGCCTTTTTTACCCGAGTCAACCGCACCATGAATTTGGTGCAGCCACTGGTCTTTATCTTTGTGGCCCTGATTATCGTTTTACTTTATGCGGCAATGCTTATGCCCATGTATCAAAATATGGAGGTAAATTTTTAAAATGAAAAAACTCATGACAAATTTAAAAAAAGCCAAGGTTAAAGCTTTCACTTTGGTAGAGATGTTAGTGGTCTTGCTCATCATCAGCGTTCTTCTCTTGCTCTTTGTGCCCAATTTGACCAAGCAAAAGGATGCCGTAGATGACAAAGGAAAAGCTGCTGTTGTTAAGGTGGTGGAAAGTCAGGCAGAACTCTATAGTCTGGATAAGAATGAAGATGCGAGTCTAAGTAAATTACAGGCCGACGGCCGTATCACAGCTGAGCAAGCTAAGGCTTATAAAGAATACCATGCAAAACAAAAAACAAGTCAAACTGTTGCGGATTAAGGCCTTTACCATGCTGGAAAGTCTCCTTGTTTTGGGACTTGTGAGTATCATTGCTTTGGCTTTATCTGGCTCAGTCCAGTCTAGTTTTGCAGCAGTGGAAGAGCAGATATTTTTCATGGAATTTGAAGAACTATACCGTGAAACTCAAAAGCATAGTGTAGCTAGTCAACAAAAGACTAGTCTAAACTTAGATGGGCAGACAATCAACAATGGTAGTCAGAAGTTGACTGTTCCCAAAGGGATTCATGCACCATCTGGACAAACGATTCATTTTGATCGAGCTGGGGGCAATTCGTCCCTGGCTAAGGTTGAATTTCAGACCAGCAAAGGAGCGATTCGCTATCAATTATATCTAGGAAATGGAAAAATTAAACGCATTAAGGAAACTAAAAATTAAGGCAGTGATCTTACTAGAAGCAGTAGTAGCGCTAGCCATATTTGCCAGTATTGCAACCCTCCTCTTGGGACAAATTCAGAAAAATAGACAAGAAGAGGCAGAAATCTTGCAAAAGGAAGAAGTCTTGCGTGTGGCGAAGATGGCTCTGCAGACAGGTCAAAATCAGGTAAACATAAACGGAGTGGAGATTCAGGTGTTTTCTAGTGAAAAGGGATTGGAGGTTTATCATGGTTCAGAGCAGTTACTCGACCTTAAAGATCAGTAAGGTAAAGGCGTTTACTCTTTTAGAATCTCTGATTGCCCTTATCGTCATTAGCGGAGGCTTGTTACTGTTTCAAGCTATGAGTCAGCTCCTCATTTCAGAAGTTCGTTACCAGCAGCAAAGCGAGCAAAAGGAGTGGCTCTTGTTTGTGGATCAACTGGAGGCAGAGTTAGAGCGTTCGCAGTTTGAAAAGGTGGAAGGTAATCGCCTCTACATGAAACAGGATGGTAAGGATATCTCTATAGGTAAGTCTAAATCGGATGATTTTCGAAAAACGGATACCAGCGGACGGGGCTACCAACCTATGGTTTATGGACTTAAATCAGCTCAAATTACAGAGGAAAATCAATTGGTTCGCTTTCGCTTCCAATTTCAAAAGGGCTTAGAAAGGGAGTTCATCTATCGTGTGGAAAAAACAAAAAGTTAAGGCAGGCGTTCTCTTATATGCGGTTACCATGGCAGCCATTTTTAGCCTGTTGTTGCAGTTTTATTTGAATCGGCAAGTAGCCCATCACAAAGACTTTGCCCTAAACAAAGAAAAGCTGGCAGCTTTTGCCATGGCCAAGCGAAGTAAAGATAAGGCTGAGCAAGAAAGTGGGGAACGAGTCTTCAACTTAGGAAAAGTCAGGTATCAAAATACGAAAACAGGTTTTGCAACAAGTGTTCGTATGAATAAGGGCAACTATGAATTTCTCTTTCCTCCGATGAAAATCAAGGAAAAGAAAACAGATCAAAAGGAAGAGGTAGCGACTGATTCAAGCAATCAAGCAGGGAAGAAAAAATCAGAAGAAAAGCCTGACAAGAAAGACAAATCCTAGTCAATTCAACTTCTTTGTGCTAAACTAAAAGCATGAAACATGATTTTAATCACAAAGCAGAAACTTTTGATTCGCCCAAAAATATCTTTCTTGCAAATTTGGTTTGTCAAGCAGTTGAAAAACAGATTGCTCTTCTATCAGACAAGGAAATATTGGACTTCGGTGGTGGGACGGGTCTGTTAGCCTTGCCTCTAGCTAAGCAAGCCCAGTCGGTTACCCTTGTAGACATCTCGGAGAAAATGCTGGAGCAAGCCCGTTTGAAAGCAGAGCAACAAGACATCAAGAATATCCAGATTTTGGAGCAGGATTTACTGGCAAATCCCTTGGAACAGCAATTTGACCTGATTGTTGTCAGTCGGGTTCTTCATCATATGCCTGATCTAGATGCAACTCTTGCCATGTTTTACCATCACCTTAGGGAGAATGGACAGGTCCTCATTGCTGATTTTGTCAAGACAGATACCAACCACCATGGTTTTGATTTAGCTGAACTGGAAACCAAGCTCGCCCAGTTTGGTTTTTCAAGCATTGACAGTCAGATTCTCTATAGCGCTGAAGAATTGTTTCAAGGAAATTATTCAGAACTCTTTTTAACAGTAGCCCAAAAATCACTCGCTGACTATGTACTGACCCCCAAAAGTTGGACAAATAATTATTGAAAGGATTTAGTTCTGTATTGTACAGGCCTAAGTCCTTTTAGTTAGACTTTGATTCGTTTGTTGTTTTAGTAATCAATGTAGTCCATAATAGCTTGTTCAAGGTCTTCTAAAGACCTAAAATGCTTCTCATAACCGTAAAACATCTCTGATTTCAAAATACCAAAGAAGGACTCCATCATCCCATTGTCTGGGCTGTTGTCCCTGCGTGACATAGATGCTTGCATTCCCTTACCCTCTAGGAACCGATGATAAGAATCGTGTTGGTATTGCCAGCCTTGGTCACTATGGAGAATCGTATTCTAGTAGAGTTTCTCTGTGAATGCCTGTTCCAACATGGTTTTCACTTGTTTCAAATTAGGCGAAGTAGATAGACTATAAGCAATAATTTCACTGTTAAAGCCATCTAAAACTGGCGATAAATAGAGTTTCTGTGTGCTATTTGGAATGGCAAACTTTGTCACATCTGTATAGCACTTTTCCATCGGTTTCGCCCCTTCGAACTGGCGTTGAATAAGATTCTCTGCTTTCTTGCCAATCTCTCCTTGGTAGGAAGAATACTTCCGTTTTCGACGGATACGAGCTGTTAAACCAAGGCCCTTCATCAACCGTTGAACTTTCTTATGATTGACCGCATAACCACGATTTCTTAGTTGCAAGTGAATCCGACGATAGCCATAATTTCCTTTATGGTCATTATAAATGGTTTGAATTTCGGTTTTAAACTCTTTATCTTTATCAACCCCATCCAGCTGTTTCAAATGGTAATAGTAAGTTGAATGAGCTAAACGTGCTGTTTCAAGAAGCAAATCTAGTCGAAATCCTCCTGAAACCATTTCTCTAATTGTCTCTGCCTTTCTCGCTCTATGGCCTCGTCCCTTTCCTACAATTCTTTTAACTTTTTTAGGTAGGCCGCCTCAGTCCGTAAGCGTTCATTCTCCTCTTGAAGTCGCTCTAGTTCTGTCATTTTTTGTTTTAAATCAGGAGAATAGTAACGATTTTTTCCTTTTTTGACGATTTCTATTCCATATTGGTCAATTAATTTCACCATGTACTTTAGACCAGAAGCATCCACACCAAATCTTTTTGAAAGCTGTTTGAAGCTTTGTACTTATTTTCTTAGTTCATAGATTTGAACTTTATCTTCATAACTCAATTTCATAATAAAACACCCCAAAAGTTAGATTTTTTCTGTCTAACTTTTGGAGTGCAGTTCACTAAAGCAGTGATTTTTTCTCTTCAGATGGAAAAAAGGAGGGAAATTTGATAAGATAGTAATATGGATTTTGAAAAAATTGAACAAGCTTATACGTATTTACTAGAGAATGTCCAAGTCATCCAAAGTGATTTGGCGACCAACTTTTATGACGCCTTGGTAGAGCAAAATAGTATCTACCTAGATGGCGAGACCGAACTAGAGCAGGTCAAGGAGAACAATCAAGCCCTTAAGCGTTTAGCGCTTCGCAAAGAAGAATGGCTCAAGACCTATCAGTTTCTCTTGATGAAGGCAGGACAAACGGAGCCTTTACAGGCCAATCACCAGTTTACACCAGATGCTATTGCCCTTCTCTTGGTACTCATTGTGGAAGAGTTGTTTGAACAAGAGGAAATTAGCATCCTCGAAATAGGCTCTGGTATGGGGATTTTGGGGGCTACTTTCTTGACTTCTCTTGCTAAAAAAGTAGATTACTTGGGAATCGAAGTGGATGACTTGCTGATTGATTTGGCAGCCAGTATGGCAGATGTGATTGGCTTGCAAGCTGGTTTTGTCCAAGGAGACGCCGTTCGTCCGCAAATGCTTAAAGAAAGCGACGTGGTCATCAGCGACTTGCCTGTTGGCTATTACCCAGACGATGCTATCGCTTCGCGCTATCAAGTGGCTTCTAGTCAAGAACATACCTATGCCCACCATTTGCTAATGGAACAAGGCCTCAAGTACCTTAAGTCAGATGGCTATGCTATTTTTTTAGCTCCGAGTGATTTATTGACCAGCCCTCAAAGTGACTTATTAAAAGGGTGGCTCAAAGACGAAGTGAGTCTGGCTGCTATCATCGCTCTGCCAGAGGATATTTTCTCAACTGCCAGCCAAGCTAAAAGTATTTTTGTCTTACAGAAGAAAAGAGATAAAGAAACAGAACCTTTTGTCTACCCTCTTACTAGCTTGCAAGATCCGTCAGTATTGTTGACCTTTAAAGAAAATTTTCAAAATTGGAGCAAAGGTACTGAAATATAAAAGAGATTTTGTTATAATAGATGAAAACGCTTAAAAAGAGGTATCATCTTATGACAAAAACAATTGCAATCAATGCAGGAAGCTCAAGCTTGAAATGGCAACTTTATCAAATGCCAGAAGAGAAAGTTTTGGCTAAAGGCTTGATTGAACGTATTGGATTGAAAGATTCAATTTCAACAGTAAAATTTGACGGTCGTTCGGAACAACAAATTCTTGATATTGAAGACCACACACAAGCCGTTAAAATTTTATTGGATGACTTGATTCGTTTTGATATTATCAAAGGGTACGATGAGATTACAGGTGTCGGCCACCGCGTCGTTGCAGGTGGTGAATATTTCAAGGAATCAACAGTTGTTGAGGGGGATGTGTTAGAAAAAGTTGAGGAATTGGGACTCTTGGCTCCTCTTCACAATCCAGCTAACGCAGCTGGAATTCGCGCATTTAAGGAATTGCTTCCAGATATTACCAGTGTTGTTGTATTTGATACTTCATTCCACACAACCATGCCAGAAAAGGCTTATCGCTACCCTCTACCAACTAAATACTACACAGACAACAAGGTTCGTAAATATGGTGCCCACGGGACAAGCCACCAGTTTGTCGCAGGAGAAGCAGCGAAACTTTTGGGCCGTCCTCTAGAAGATTTGAAATTGATTACCTGCCATATTGGTAACGGGGCTTCTATCACAGCTGTTAAGGGTGGGAAGTCTGTAGATACTTCTATGGGATTCACACCACTTGGCGGTGTGATGATGGGAACTCGTACAGGAGATATTGACCCTGCTATCATCCCTTATCTCATGCAATATACAGAGGATTTTAATACCCCAGAAGATATTAGTCGCGTTCTCAATCGTGAATCAGGGCTCATGGGAGTTTCTGGTCAGTCAAGCGATATGCGTGATGTGATTGCTGCTATGGAAGCAGGAGACCATGATGCGACTTTGGCTTATGAAATGTATGTTGATCGTATCCAAAAACATATCGGCCAGTACCTTGCAGTCCTAAATGGAGCAGATGCGATTATCTTCACAGCAGGGATTGGTGAAAATGCAGCTTTGGTTCGTGAGGATGTCATTTCAGGTATCTCTTGGTTTGGTTGTGATGTGGATCCAGAAAAGAACGTCTTTGGCGTAACGGGAGACATCTCAACTGATGCAGCGAAAATCCGTGTCTTGGTTATTCCAACAGATGAAGAATTGGTGATTGCACGCGATGTTGAGCGCTTGAAAAAATAAGTAAATAAACGTAAAATTAGATTGTGAAAAGAAGTTGGGAAAGAGATTTTCCAGCTTTTTTTATGTAGAAAATGTCTAAAACCTTGCTGTTATTGGCTTTTTCAAAAAATATGGTATAATAGTAGTAATTTAATAGATGGAGTTGAGTTTTGAAGAAAAGCTTTCGTGTAAAAAGAGAGAAAGATTTTAAGGCGATTTTCAAGGACGGAACAAGTTTTGCCAATCGAAAATTTGTTGTCTACCAATTGGAAAACCAGCAAAACCATTTTCGAGTAGGACTGTCCGTCAGCAAAAAGCTGGGGAATGCAGTTACCAGAAATCAAATTAAAAGACGAATCCGACACATTCTACAAAGTGTAAAAGGGAGTTTAGTGGAGCATGTTGATTTTGTTGTGATTGCCCGAAAAGGGGTGGAAACCTTGGAATATGCAGAGATGGAGAAAAACCTACTCCACGTATTAAAGTTATCAAAGATTTACCAGGAAGGAAATGGGAGTGAAAAAGAAACTACAGTTGACTAGTTTGCTGGGTTTGTCCTTAGTTATCATGACAGCCTGTGCAACAAATGGTGCAGCTAGCGATATAACAGCAGACTCGACAGACTTTTGGAGCAAATTCGTCTATTTTTTTGCTGAAATTATCCGCTTTTTGTCCTTTGACATTAGTATCGGAGTGGGGATTATCCTCTTCACAATCTTGATCCGGACGATTTTATTGCCGGTCTTTCAGACACAGATGGTTGCCTCTAGAAAAATGCAAGAGGCTCAACCGCGCATCAAGGCTTTGCGAGAGCAATATCCGGGTCGTGATATGGAAAGTAGAACCAAGCTAGACCAGGAGATGCGCAAGGTTTATAAAGAGTTAGGGATTAAGCATTCATCCTCTCTCTGGCCAATTTTAATACAAATGCCTGTCCTCTTGGCGCTCTTTCAAGCCTTGAGTCGAGTAGACTTTTTGAAAACAGGACACTTTTTATGGATTAATTTGGGAGGAGTAGATACAAGTTTTGTCCTTCCGATTTTGGCGGCAGTCTTTACCTTCTTGAGTAGCTGGTTATCGAATAAAGCTTTGTCTGAAAAAAGTGGAGCTACGACAGGGATGATGTACGGGATGCCTGTATTGATCTTTGTTTTTGCCATCTCTGCCCCAAGTGGTGTAGCCTTGTACTGGGCTGTATCCAATGCTTACCAAGTTCTGCAAACCTACTTCTTGAACAATCCTTTCAAGATTATTGCTGAAAGAGAAGCAGTGGCGCAAGCAGAAAAAGATTTAGAAGGCAAGAAGAGAAGAGCCTTGAAAAAAGCACAGAAAAAGAAAAAATAAGGAGGAATCTGCTAATGGTATTATTTACAGGTTCAACGGTTGAAGAAGCAATCCAAAAAGGATTGAAAGAATTAGACATTCCAAGAATGAAGGCCCACATCAAGGTCGTTTCAAAAGAGAAAAAAGGATTCTTAGGCTTGTTTGGTAAGAAGCCAGCTCAAGTTGATATCGAAGCGATTAGTGAAACGACAGTTATCAAAGCCAATCAGCAGGCCATTAAAGGGGTTCCAAAAGAAGTTAATGAAAAAAATGAACCCGTGAAAACAGTAAGTGAAGCAACTGTTGATTTGGGGCATGTAGTAGAAGCGATTAAGAAGATTGAAGAAGAAGGTCAAGGTGTCTCTGAAGAGGTCAAGGCTGAAATCTTGAAAAATGAAAAGCACGCCAGCACGATTTTGGAAGAAACAGGCCATATTTCAATTTTAAATGATTTGGAACCAGAGGATACTGCCGAGGAAGTGGAATCTGCTCCAGAAAAAGAAACTGAAACGCAGGAAGCAACAAGCCAATCTTTAGAAGATTTAGGCTTGAAAGTAGAACCAAGTTATGACATCGAACAAGTGGCAACTGAAGTAGCTAACTACGTTCAAACCATTGTAGATGATATGGATGTTGAAGGGACGATTTCAAGTGACTACAATCGCCGCACCATCAATCTTCAAATTGACACTAACGAACCGGGCCGTATTATCGGCTATCATGGTAAAGTTTTGAAGGCCTTGCAACTATTGGCTCAAAATTATCTTTATAACCGCTATTCAAGAACCTTCTACATCACGATCAATGTCAATGATTACGTTGAACACCGTGCAGAAGTCTTGCAAACCTACGCTCAAAAATTGGCGACTCGCGTTTTAGAAGAAGGACGTAGCCAACAAACTGATCCAATGTCAAATAGCGAACGCAAGATTATCCATCGCATTATTTCACGCATGGATGGCGTGACGAGTTACTCTGAAGGCGATGAGCCAAATCGCTATGTTGTCGTAGATGCAGAATAAGCAAAGCAAAATCAGGTTTGTCCTGATTTTTTGCTAGGAAAGGAAAGATTCAGATATGCTGAAAGCAGTTAGAGAATACCTATCATTTGCAGGTGTCCAGTACCGTAATCCTGATAAAGCTGGCGATGAAAGAGAAAAGATGTTGAATTTGCGGCAAAAAGGTCAAGAGGCACGGAAGTCTTTCACAGAATTGGCCAAAACCTTTCAAGCAAGTCATCCAGAATGGCAACTCCAACAGACTAGCCAGTGGATGAACCAAGCGCAACGCTTGCGGCCGCATTTCTGGGCCTATCTTCAGAGAGACGGACAAGTGACAGAACCTATGATGGCCTTGCGTTTATATGGAGCACCTACTGACTTTGGGGTTTCTTTGGAAGTCAGTTTCATCGAGCGTAAGAAAGACGAACAGACCTTGGACAAGCAAGCCAAGGTTTTAGAACTTCCAGCGGTAGAAGGAATTTATTATCTAGTCTACTCAAATGGGGAAAGTTATAAGATGGAGGCTAATGAAGAAAATCGTCGTACTTTACGCGAGAAGCTGAGAAGTCAGGAAGTCCGTAAAGTGTTAGTTAAGGCAGATGTTTCTTTTATAGAAAATCAGTCAGTAGAAGCGATATTAGAGAAGCTAGAAGACGCTTATACGCGCTTGTTGCCTTACTATGAAGTAACGAGGGGATAGACAAATCAAATGTGTTAGATGAGCGCAAATTGTTTTATTGCTATTCTATGCATTTTTTCATATAATAGTAAAATAGGATGTGTGATTTATTAATCACCTCAAAGAGAAAGGAAATTCTATGTCAAATCTATCTGTTAATGCAATTCGTTTTCTAGGTATTGACGCCATCAACAAAGCAAACTCAGGTCACCCAGGGGTGGTTATGGGGGCTGCTCCTATGGCCTATAGCCTCTTTACAAAGCAACTTCGTATCAATCCAGCTCAACCAAACTGGATCAACCGCGATCGCTTTATTCTTTCAGCAGGACACGGCTCAATGCTTCTTTATGCCCTTCTTCACCTCTCTGGTTTTGAAGATGTTAGCATGGATGAAGTCAAGAACTTCCGCCAATGGGGTTCCAAAACACCAGGTCACCCAGAATTTGGTCATACAGCAGGGGTTGACGCTACTACTGGACCTCTAGGACAAGGGATTTCAACTGCCACTGGTTTTGCCCAAGCAGAACGTTTCTTAGCAGCCAAATATAACCGCGAAGGTTTCAATATCTTTGACCACTATACTTATGTGATCTGTGGAGACGGAGATTTGATGGAAGGTGTCTCAAGTGAGGCGGCTTCATACGCAGGCTTGCAAAAACTTGACAAGTTGGTGGTTCTTTATGATTCAAATGACATCAACTTGGATGGTGAGACAAAGGATTCTTTCACTGAGAGTGTTCGTGATCGTTACAATGCCTACGGTTGGCACACTGCCTTAGTTGAAGATGGAACAGACTTGGAAGCTATCCATGCTGCTATCGAAACAGCTAAAGCTTCAGGCAAGCCATCTTTGATTGAAGTGAAGACTGTTATTGGATATGGCTCTCCAAACAAACAAGGAACTAATGCCGTACACGGTGCTCCTCTTGGAGCAGATGAAACTGCAGCAACTCGCCAAGCGCTCGGCTGGGATTATGAACCATTTGAAATTCCAGAGCAAGTTTATGCTGATTTCAAGGAAAATGTTGCAGACCGTGGTGAATCAGCTTATCAAGTTTGGACTAAATTAGTTGCTGACTATAAAGAGGCTCATCCAGAACTGGCTGCAGAAGTAGAAGCCATCATCGACGGACGTGACCCAGTTGAGGTGACTCCAGCAGACTTCCCAGCCTTAGAAAATGGATTTTCTCAAGCCACTCGTAATTCAAGTCAAGATGCTTTGAACGTTGTAGCTGCTAAATTGCCAACCTTCCTAGGTGGATCAGCTGACCTTGCTCACTCAAACATGACTTATATCAAAACGGACGGACTTCAAGACGACGCTAATCGCTTGAACCGCAACATTCAGTTTGGTGTTCGTGAATTTGCTATGGGAACGATCTTGAACGGTATGGCCCTTCATGGTGGACTTCGTGTTTATGGTGGAACCTTCTTCGTCTTCTCTGACTATGTGAAAGCAGCAGTCCGCTTGTCAGCCTTGCAAGGACTTCCTGTGACTTATGTCTTTACCCACGATTCAATCGCAGTTGGTGAAGATGGTCCAACTCACGAACCAGTTGAACACTTAGCAGGTCTCCGTGCTATGCCAAATCTGAATGTTTTCCGCCCAGCAGATGCGCGTGAAACTCAAGCGGCTTGGTACCTTGCCGTGACAAGCGAAAAAACACCAACTGCCCTTGTCTTGACACGTCAAAATTTGACTGTCGAAGAGGGAACAGACTTTGATAAAGTTGCGAAAGGTGCCTATGTTGTCTATGAAAATGCAGCAGACTTTGATACAATTTTGATTGCAACAGGTTCAGAGGTCAATCTGGCTGTCGCAGCTGCCAAAGAATTGGCTAGCCAAGGTGCAAAAGTCCGTGTAGTTAGCATGCCATCAACAGATGTCTTTGACGCACAAGATGCAGCATATAAGGAAGAAATCCTTCCAAATTCAGTTCGTCGTCGCGTTGCAGTCGAAATGGGAGCAACTCAAAACTGGTACAAATATGTTGGTCTTGATGGTGCCGTTCTCGGTATTGATACCTTTGGAGCATCTGCTCCAGCACCAAAAGTATTGGCAGAGTACGGATTTACAGTTGAAAATCTAGTCAAAGTCGTTCAAAACTTGAAATAATCACAAAAATCAGAGTGAAAACTCTGATTTTTTATAACCATAAAAACAAGGTACAACCTTGTAAAAGTAGCTGAAATTTGATATAGTAGTCCTATGTAAAATACAAAGGAGAAAATACTATGGAAAATATTAGTCCAAATTTAACATTTGTGATCATGCTTGTAGGTATGTTTGCCTTGATGTTCTTTATGCAACGTTCTCAAAAGAAACAAGCACAAAAGCGTATGGAAAGCTTGAACAAGCTTCAAAAAGGCTATGAAGTCATTACAATTGGTGGGCTTTACGGAACAGTGGATGAAGTAGATACTGAGAAAGGTACAATCGTACTGGATGTAGATGGCGTTTATTTGACTTTTGAATTGGCTGCGATTAAGACCGTTTTGCCACTCAAAGAAGCTGTGACACCAGAAGGAACAGTTGTTGACGAAGGCGGAGCAATCGAAGAATAAAACGGGACCTGTCACTCCCGTTTTTCTATGAGATGAGAGGAAAAGGGATGAAAAAAATAGTATTTGTTTGCTTAGGAAATATTTGCCGAAGTCCTATGGCCGAGTTTGTTATGAAATCAATGACAGATAACTACGAAATACAAAGTCGAGCGACTTCCTCTTGGGAACATGGTAATCCGATTCATAAGGGCACTCAAGGGATTTTTCAACAGTATGAGATTCCTTATGACAAGAGCAAGACATCTCTTCAGATTACTAAGGAAGATTTTGAAGCCTTTGATTACATTATCGGTATGGATGCTTCAAACGTTTCAGATCTGCGTCACATGTGTCCTCAGGAACTACAGTACAAGATTTACTCTTTTGCATCTGAAAGTGTCCCAGATCCTTGGTATACAGGAGATTTTGAGGAAACCTATTCTCGTATCACAAGTGGATGTCAAAGCTGGCTAGATCGATTAGAAAAAGAGAGTGATAATGGAAAAGCTTAAACAATTTTATGAAAAGGGTAGAGTTTGCCTAACTCGTCCTAGGTTAGAGCTCATTGCAGTAGTTGTAATAGTACTCTGTGCTCTTTCGGTATTTCTGCTAAATACGCCTAAAAAGGGTGTCCTGACACTTGATGGTGGAGCTCTTGTTTATGATGGCACCTTGGTACGAGGGAAAATGAATGGTCAAGGAACCTTGACCTTTGAAAATGGAGACCAATATACAGGTGATTTCAATAATGGAGCCTTTAATGGAAAAGGGACTTTCCAATCAAAAGCTGGCTGGAAATACGAAGGTGATTTTGTAAATGGCCAGGCTGAAGGTCAAGGGAAGTTGACGACAGAGCAAGAAGTTGTTTATGAAGGGACCTTTAAACAAGGCGTTTTTCAGCAAAAACAGTAGTCTCCAAGTTAGGAGACTATTTTTTAAAACCAGCAAGAAAGCGCTTTCTTTGTTTGGATTTGATAACTAACTATCAACTAGAAAAACTTTGTGAAATAAAAAAATTTTCTCCATAATTTCACAATCATCCGGTCAAAACTCTCTTGCGCAGCTATATTGAGAAAAAAATCACAATCTCAAAAAATTTCTTTGTGAAATGCTTATGAAACTGTTTACAAAGCATAAAAAAAGAGTTATAATAAACTTGTGAAAAAATTAACAAAGGGTAACATCCTTAAAGGCTATGGAGGATAATATGGCTGATAAAAAAACAGTAACACCAGAGGAAAAACAACTTGCTGCTGAAAAGCATGTCGACGGTCTTGTGAAAAAAGCCTTGGTTGCGCTTGATGAAATGCGCAAGTTGAACCAAGAGCAAGTTGACTACATCGTGGCAAAAGCTTCGGTTGCAGCACTTGACGCACATGGTATCCTTGCACAACATGCAGTTGAAGAAACTGGTCGTGGGGTATTTGAAGACAAGGCGACAAAAAACCTATTTGCCTGCGAACACGTAGTGAACAATATGCGTGGAGTTAAAACAGTTGGAGTTATCGAAGATGATCCAATTACAGGTTTGACAAAGATTGCGGAGCCTGTCGGTGTAATCTGTGGTGTCACTCCGACAACAAACCCAACTTCAACAGCGATTTTCAAATCCTTGATTGCTTTGAAAACACGTAACCCAATCGTTTTTGCCTTCCACCCATCTGCTCAAGAATCATCAGCTCACGCAGCACAAATCGTTCGCGATGCAGCGATTGCAGCTGGTGCTCCTGAAAACTGTGTTCAATGGATTACAAAGCCATCTATGGAAGCAACTGGAGCTCTAATGAACCACGAAGGTGTTGCAACTATTCTTGCAACTGGTGGGAATGCTATGGTTAAAGCTGCATACTCATGTGGAAAACCAGCTCTTGGGGTAGGTGCCGGAAACGTTCCTGCCTATGTAGAAAAATCTGCTGACCTTCGTCAAGCTGCTCATGACATCGTTATGTCTAAATCATTTGATAATGGTATGGTCTGTGCATCAGAACAAGCCGTTATCATTGATAAAGAAGTATATGACGAATTTGTAGAAGAATTCAAATCATACCACACTTACTTTGTAAACAAGAAAGAAAAAGCCCTTCTTGAAGAATTCTGTTTCGGCGTGAAAGCTAACAGTAAAAACTGTGCAGGTGCTAAACTAAATGCAAACATCGTTGGTAAACCAGCAGTATGGATTGCAGAACAAGCAGGATTTAGCGTGCCAGAAGGAACAAACATCTTGGCTGCAGAATGTGCAGAAGTAGGACCAAAAGAACCGTTGACTCGTGAAAAATTGTCACCAGTTATCGCTGTCCTAAAAGCTGAAGATACAGAAGACGGTCTTAAAAAAGCTCGTCAAATGGTCGAGTTTAACGGACTTGGTCACTCAGCAGCTATCCATACAAAAGACGAAGCTCTTGCTAAACGCTTTGGTACAGAAATCAAAGCAATGCGTATTATCTGGAACTCTCCATCTACTTTCGGTGGTATCGGTGACGTATACAATGCCTTCATTCCATCATTGACACTTGGATGTGGTTCATATGGACACAACTCAGTCGGTGATAACGTGAGTGCGATCAACCTTCTAAACATCAAGAAAGTAGGGAAACGTAGAAATAATATGCAGTGGTTTAAAGTTCCTTCAAAAATTTACTTCGAACGCAATTCTATCCAATACCTTCAAACATGTGAAGATATTGAACGCGTTATGATTGTTACAGACAAATCGATCGAAAAACTTGGTTTTGTTCAACGCATTATTGACCAATTGAACAAACGCAGCAACCGTGTAACTGTCCAAGTCTTCTCAGACGTTGAACCAGACCCAGATATCACAACTGTAGAACGTGGTACTGAAGTAATGAGATCATTTGAACCAGACACAATCATCGCTCTTGGTGGTGGTTCTCCAATGGACGCGGCCAAAGTAATGTGGCTCTTCTACGAACAACCACAAATCGACTTCCGTGACTTGGTTCAAAAATTCATGGACATCCGTAAACGTGCCTTCCGCTTCCCATCACTTGGTAAGAAAGCGAAATACATTGGTATTCCAACAACTTCAGGTACAGGTTCAGAAGTAACACCATTTGCCGTTATCTCTGATAAGAAAAACAATCGTAAATACCCATTGGCTGACTACTCATTGACACCAACTATTGCGATTGTTGACCCTGCTTTGGTTGAGTCAGTTCCAGACTTCATCGCTGCGGATACAGGTATGGACGTCTTGACTCACGCGACTGAAGCTTACACTTCAAACTTCGCTAACGACTATACAGACGGTATCGCCCTTCAAACAATCAAACTTGTCTTTGAATGGTTGGAAAAATCTGTTAAGACAGCTGATCCAGAAGCTCGCGAAAAAATGCACAATGCATCTACAATGGCTGGTATGGCCTTTGCCAATGCCTTCCTTGGTATGAGCCACTCAATGGCCCACAAGATCGGTGCGGTTCACCATACTGTTCACGGACGTACAAACGCAATCTTGCTTCCATACGTTATCCGTTACAATGGTACTCGCCCATCTAAGACGACTACATGGCCTAAGTATAACTACTGGAAAGCTGACGAAAAATTCCAAGATATTGCTAGAATGCTTGGATTGCCTCACTCAACTCCAGAAGAAGCAGTTGAAGCATACGCTAAAGCTGTTTACGAACTTGGTGTTGCAGTAGGTATCAAGATGAACTTCAAGGATCAAGGAATCGATGAAAAAGCTTGGAAAGACAGCTTGCATGAAATTGCCTTGCTTGCTTATGAAGACCAATGTTCACCTGCTAACCCTCGCTTGCCAATGGTAGCTGACATGGAAGAAATCATGGCAGATGCTTACTATGGTTATGCAGAACGACCAGGACGTCGCAAATAATTGTTTATCAGCCTAGAGACAGGAGAAATTCTGTCTCTTTTTTGTAAACTCTGAAAGCGTTGAAATTGGAGTTTCACCTTGAAATGAAGAGGATATGCAGATATTATAAAAGATTCTAGAGATATGCTTTGAAAATAAAAGAATGGATGAATAAAAAGGGGGAGAAAAAGTAGAAAAGCAGGAGAGAAAATCAACGCCCGTACTTGCAATTAAACTCAAATAGTTATATAATAGGTTTGTTGAAAGGTGATTTGTAGTGATTCAAGTTACTCTTTTCACAATAAAATTTTCATGATTTTCATAAGGAGGAAATCACTAATGGTAGTTAAAGTTGGTATTAACGGTTTCGGACGTATCGGTCGTCTTGCTTTCCGCCGTATCCAAAACGTAGAAGGTGTTGAAGTTACTCGCATCAACGACCTTACAGATCCAGTTATGCTTGCACACTTGTTGAAATACGACACAACTCAAGGTCGTTTCGACGGTACTGTAGAAGTTAAAGAAGGTGGTTTCGAAGTTAACGGTAAATTCGTTAAAGTTTCTGCTGAACGTGATCCAGAACAAATCGACTGGGCTACTGACGGTGTAGAAATCGTTCTTGAAGCAACTGGTTTCTTTGCTAAGAAAGATGCAGCTGAAAAACACCTTAAAGGTGGAGCTAAGAAAGTTGTTATCACTGCTCCTGGTGGAAACGACGTTAAAACAGTTGTATTTAACACTAACCACGACGTTCTTGATGGTACTGAAACAGTTATCTCAGGTGCTTCATGTACTACAAACTGCTTGGCTCCAATGGCTAAAGCTCTTCAAGACAACTTCGGTGTTGTAGAAGGATTGATGACTACTATCCACGCTTACACTGGTGACCAAATGATCCTTGACGGACCACACCGTGGTGGTGACCTTCGCCGTGCTCGCGCTGGTGCTGCAAACATCGTTCCTAACTCAACTGGTGCTGCTAAAGCTATCGGTCTTGTAATCCCAGAATTGAATGGTAAACTTGACGGATCTGCACAACGTGTTCCAACTCCAACTGGATCAGTTACTGAATTGGTAGCAGTTCTTGAAAAGAATGTTACTGTTGATGAAGTAAACGCAGCTATGAAAGCAGCAGCTAACGAATCATACGGATACACAGAAGATCCAATCGTATCTTCAGATATCGTAGGTATGTCTTACGGTTCATTGTTTGACGCAACTCAAACTAAAGTTCTTGACGTTGACGGTAAACAATTGGTTAAAGTTGTATCATGGTACGACAACGAAATGTCATACACTGCACAACTTGTACGTACTCTTGAATACTTTGCAAAAATCGCTAAATAATTCTTGAGTCGATAAAAGCAAGGCCTTCTGGTCTTGCTTTTTTGTATAGAAAAATGGATGATAGTGTCATCCATTTTGTTTTAATTCTGTTTCGAAAGTATCTGAGAGGGCAGTAAAACTCAATTGTTCTAAGGTGAGTGGATGAGTAAAGGAAAGTCGGAAGGCATGGAGCATGAGCCTGCTTACTTTTGATCTAGAGTTATAGAGAGGATCGCCCAGAATAGGGTGTTTATGGTGAGAGAGGTGAACACGGATTTGATGCGTTCGACCGGTCTTTAGTTTGCAACGAAGGAGGGTAGTCTGATTTGGAAATTGCTTTAATCTGCTTACATGTGTTTCAGCATATTGTCCATTTTTTGCATCAACTATTCTTTTTCTACGATCGTGTCGATCACGACCAATTTTATCTCGAAAGACAAGTTCTTTACTCTCTACTCGCCCTTCTATAAGTGCCCAGTAATCACGAGCGATTTCCTTTTTTTCCAACAAACGATTGAGGATAGGTAAGATAAAAGGATTTTTAGCAAAAAGTACTAAACCGCTTGTTTCCCTATCCAAGCGATGAACGACATAGCAGGTTTGGCCAACGTAGGCAGAGACGTGGTTGAGAAGGGCAATTTCACCAGGTTGATTTCCGTGAGTTTTCATGCCTTCGGGCTTGTTGACGATAATGAGATGTTGGTCTTGATAAATCTCTTGAACGAGGTCTGAATTGCCCCAAAGGATTTCTTTTGGGGGATAATCTTCCTCGTCAAAAGTCAACTGGCAAATGTCCCCTGGCTTGACCATCTCGTTCCAGTGAACTTCTTTGTGGTTCATTAAGATGTTCTTCTTTATTCTCAAAAAATGGCGGATTTTTCTAGGGATGAGGAGTTGTTCCTCTAGGAATTGTTTGACCGTCATTTGAGGCAAGGATTCGGGTAATGTAAATGTGAATTGCATACAGATATTGTAACAAAAAAAGCCCTATTTGGATAGGGAGTAGCTAAATTCTTGAGTTCCTATGGTGAAGATGATAAAATAAACGCATGAAATTAGATAAATTATTTGAGAAGTTTCTTTCTCTCTTTAAAAAAGAAACGAATGAATCAGCGGAGTCTGATTCGACTAGCATGCGTCGTTCACGGAGCGATAGAAAAAAATTGTCCCAAGTAGGCCCAATTCGGAAATTTTGGCGTCGTTATCATCTGACAAAAATCGTCATCATTTTAGGGTTAAGTGCAGGTTTGCTAGTAGGGACCTACCTATTTGCAATAGCCAAGTCTACCAATGTCAATGACTTACAAAATGCCCTGAAAACGCGAACTCTGATTTTTGACCGCGAAGAAAAAGAGGCAGGAGCCCTATCAGGCCAAAAGGGAACCTATGTTGAACTGACAGATATCAGTAAAGACTTGCAGAATGCTGTCGTCGCGACAGAGGACCGTTCCTTTTATAAAAATGATGGGATTAACTACGGTCGTTTCTTTCTAGCCATCCTTACAGCAGGCCGTTCTGGAGGGGGGTCCACTATCACTCAACAGTTGGCGAAAAATGCCTATCTTTCCCAGGATCAGACCGTTGAACGGAAGGCCAAGGAGTTTTTCCTTGCCTTAGAGTTGACAAAGAAATACAGCAAGGAGCAAATCCTTACTATGTACCTCAATAACGCCTACTTTGGAAATGGGGTATGGGGTGTTGAAGATGCAAGTAAGAAATATTTCGGCGTATCGGCTTCACAACTAACGCTTGATCAGGCGGCCACTCTAGCAGGGATGCTCAAGGGACCAGAATTGTATAATCCATTAAATTCTGTTGAGACTTCGACCAACCGTAGGGATACTGTTTTGCAAAATATGGTTGCAGCAGGTTATATTGATAAAAATCAAGAGACCGAAGCGGCTGGAGTAGATATGGCTTCACAACTGCAAGATAAGTATGAAGGCAAAGTTTCGGATTATCGTTACCCGTCCTATTTTGATGCTGTTGTCAACGAAGCGGTTTCCAAGTACAATCTCACAGAAGAAGAGATTGTCAACAATGGCTATCGAATCTACACAGAGCTTGACCAAAACTACCAAGCAAACATGCAGGTTATTTATGAAAACACTGCGCTATTTCCAATAGCAGAAGACGGAACGCATGCCGAATCAGGTAGTGTCGCTCTAGAACCCAAGACTGGTGGAGTGCGTGGAGTTGTTGGTCGTGTAGCTGGTGATGACAAACCAGGCTTCCGCAATTTTAACTATGCCACTCAGTCTAAGCGTAGCCCAGGCTCAACCATTAAGCCTTTAGTTGTTTATACACCCGCAGTAGAAGCAGGATGGGCCTTGAACAAGCAACTGGATAATCATACGATGCAGTACAACAGTTATCAAGTAGACAACTATGCAGGTATTAAGACATCTCCAGAAGTACCTATGTATCAGGCTTTGGCGGAATCACTCAACCTACCAGCTGTTGCGACAGTAAATGAATTAGGTATTGACAAAGCTTTTGACGCTGGGGAGAGATTTGGCCTGAATATGGAAAAAGTTGACCGAGTTCTTGGAGTTGCTCTTGGTGGAGGTGTGGAGACGAATCCTCTCCAGATGGCGCAAGCCTATGCAGCCTTTGCTAATGGAGGTTTGATGCCTGAGGCGCATTTCATCACTCGTATTGAAAATGCCAGTGGTCAGGTCATCAAGAGTCATAAAAACTCCCAAAAACGAGTGATTGATAAGTCGGTAGCTGATAAAATGACCAGTATGATGCTAGGAACATTTACCAATGGTACGGGAATTAGTTCGTCACCAGCGGATTACGTTATGGCTGGTAAAACAGGTACGACTGAAGCTGTTTTCAATCCAGAATATACCAGTGACCAGTGGGTGATCGGCTATACTCCAGATGTTGTAATTAGCCACTGGCTCGGCTTCCCAACAACAGATGAGAATCATTATCTAGCAGGTTCGACCTCAAATGGAGCAGCCCATGTCTTTAGAAGTATGGCTAATACCATTTTGCCTTACACTACAGGTAGCACCTTTACAGTGGAGAATGCCTATAAACAAAATGGTATTGAACCAGAAAATACGAAAAAGCAGGTTGTTGAAAATGAGACAAACCAGTCTGAGGACCCGATAGGAGATATTCGTAGTCGTGCACAAAATCTTGTAGATGAAGCAGGACGTGCGATTTCAGAAGCTAAAATAAAAGAAAAAGCCCAGACAATATGGGACTCAATCCTTAATCTATTTCGTTAAGAGGCTTGTCAAAGCCTAGGTTTCTTGTTATAATAGATAAGATGGAGGCGTTATGGCACTAAAAAAAGCAAGCCTAGCTTGTGCAGTTTGTGGTTCAAGGAATTATTCAATCAAAATTAGTGGGAACCCCAAGCCAACACGACTAGAAGTAAATAAATTTTGTAAACATTGTGGAAAATATACGACACATAGAGAAACGAGATAGGAGAGAACGATGGGCTTTATTAAGGATATTTTTAAACTTCTTAAAGAAACAACTTGGCCAACTCGCAAAGAAAGCTGGAGAGATTTTCGCTCTATTATGGAATACACAGCCTTCTTTGTGGTCATCATTTACATTTTTGACCAGTTGATTGTATCAGGTTTGATTCGATTTATTAACATTTTTTAGAAGAAAAGTGGAGAAGTTCTGCTAACTTTCTTCTATATATGTATGAAAGGAAATATCATGGATAGTTTTGACAAGGGATGGTTTGTTCTACAAACTTATTCTGGCTATGAAAATAAGGTAAAAGAAAATCTATTGCAACGTGCGCAAACATATAACATGTTGGATAATATTCTACGTGTCGAGATTCCAACACAAACCGTGCAAGTTGAGAAAAATGGAAAGAAAAAGGAAATTGAAGAGAATCGCTTTCCAGGTTATGTCCTTGTAGAAATGGTCATGACCGATGAAGCATGGTTCGTCGTTCGAAACACACCTAACGTAACAGGATTCGTCGGCTCACACGGTAACAGATCAAAACCAACTCCACTTTTGGAACAAGAAATCCGTGATATTCTGGTTTCAATGGGACAAACTGTTCAAGAGTTCGATATTGACGTTGAAGTTGGCCAGACAGTTCGCATCATTGATGGCGCTTTTGCAGATTACACAGGTAAAATTACTGAAATTGATAACAACAAAGTGAAGATGATTATCTCTATGTTTGGTAATGATACGATTGCAGAAGTGAATCTCAACCAAATTGCAGAATTATAACCCTAGAGAGGCTTTGCCTCTCTTTTTATGTTCCGTTGAGGGAGAAAGAAGTATAGAATAGAGGAAGTAGACCCATGGACTTGTGTATTTTGCTAAACTAAATGCAGAAAGGAGAGGTCTATGAATCTAAAAGACTTATATGAAGAAAGCAAGGGAATCGTCCATAAGTGTCGAAAAGACTATCATTTGCATCTGTGGGAGAAAGAGGACTGGGACCAGGAAGGCATGTTATGTCTGTATGAGCTGGTGAGTCGCAATCCAGAGTTACTAGAGGGCGAGCGCCATCGACTTTATGTCTGCTTTAAAACAAAGTTTAGAAATCGTATCCTAGATTACATCCGTAAACAGGAAAGCCACAAACGCCGTTTTGACAAAGAACCCTATGAAGAGGTGAGTGAGATTAGCCATCGTCTAGGAGAAAAAGGACTCAGGCTGGACGATTATTATCTCTTTCACGAACTTCTAAAGAATTACAAATCAAAACAGAGTATGGAAAAACAAGAATTAATAGACCGTCTCATGGGAGGAGAAGTCTTTAGAGGACGTAAAGCTCTCCTGAGAGAACTTTCCCTAATCTTTTCAGAATTTCGGTAAAGAGGAAAAAAAGTTCTTGACAAAGGTAAAAAAGTAGGTATAATAGAAAGAGTTGAAAAGCTCAGGTCCGTTGGTCAAGGGGTTAAGACACCGCCTTTTCACGGCGGTAACACGGGTTCGAATCCCGTACGGACTATGGTGTATTGCGGTTAAAAAAACTTGAAAAAAGTTTTAAAAATCTGTTGACAGAGGCAGGTAGCTGTGATATACTAATATAGTTGTCGCTTGAGAGATATTGAGTGACAAAGACCTTTGAAAACTGAA
>NZ_RMVK01000012.1:0-17457 GCF_003942875.1 Streptococcus oralis
TGTTTTGTTTGACTTGGAAAGTGATGTCCGTTACTTTGAGGTAACCTGTTGGGGCTGCTTCCTCATGGAAGGTGTAAGTACCTGGGGCCAAGTTGAGATCTTTAGACTTACCAGCTTCTGAAGTCCAGCTTTCTACGGCTGTGCCTTCTGCCTTATCGCCCTTGTAGATCTTGATTTGAGCGCCTGCGATTTCTGTTCCACCAAGGCTAACCTTGCTGAAGGTAATCTTACGTGGAAGGTCATCGTCTTTATCGGTTACTGTAACAGTTGAGCCGTTGGTTACGACTTTGTTTTCTTCACCTTTAGAGTCTTTTTCACCAACATTTGTCACTTCCACTGTGCCATCATGTTTGACTTGGAAAGTGATGTCGGTTACTTTGAGGTAACCAGTTGGAGCGGCTTCCTCATGGAAAGTGTAAGTACCTGGGGCCAAGTTGAGATCTTTAGACTTACCAGCTTCTGAAGTCCAGCTTTCTACGACTGTGCCTTCTGCCTTATCGCCCTTGTAGATCTTGATTTGAGCGCCTGCGATTTCTGTTCCACCAAGGCTAACCTTGCTGAAGGTAATCTTACGTGGAAGATCATCATCTTTATCGGTTACAGTTACTGTTGAGCCGTTGGTTACGACTTTGTTTTCTTCACCCTTAGAGTCTTTCTCACCAACATTTGTCACTTCCACTGTGCCATCATGTTTGACTTGGAAAGTGATGTCGGTTACTTTGAGGTAACCAGTTGGGGCTGCTTCCTCATGGAAGGTGTAAGTGCCTGGAGCCAAGTTGAGATCTTTAGACTTACCAGCTTCTGAAGTCCAGCTTTCTACGGCTGTGCCTTCTGCCTTATCGCCCTTGTAGATCTTGATTTGTGCACCTGCGATTTCTGTTCCACCAAGGCTAACCTTGCTAAAGGTAATCTTACGTGGAAGGTCATCGTCTTTATCCGTTACAGTTACAGTTGAGCCGTTGGTTACGACTTTGTTTTCTTCACCTTTAGAGTCTTTTTCACCAACGTTTGTCACTTCCACTGTGCCATCATGTTTGACTTGGAAAGTGATGTCCGTTACTTTGAGGTAACCAGTTGGGGCTGCTTCCTCATGGAAGGTGTAAGTACCTGGGGCCAAGTTGAGATCTTTAGACTTACCAGCTTCAGATGTCCAGCTTTCTACGGCTGTGCCTTCTGCCTTGTCGCCCTTGTAGATCTTGATTTGAGCGCCTGCGATTTCTGTTCCACCAAGGCTAACCTTGCTGAAGGTAATCTTACGTGGAAGGTCATCGTCTTTATCGGTTACAGTTACTGTTGAGCCGTTTGTGGCAACTTTGTTTTCTTCACCCTTAGAGTCTTTCTCACCAACGTTTGTCACTTCCACTGTGCCGTCATGTTTGACTTGGAAAGTGATGTCCGTTACTTTGAGGTAACCAGTTGGAGCGGCTTCCTCATGGAAGGTGTAAGTACCTGGGGCCAAGTTGAGATCTTTAGACTTACCAACTTCAGATGTCCAGCTTTCTACAGCTGTGCCTTCTGCCTTGTCGCCCTTGTAGATCTTGATTTGAGCTCCTGCAATTTCTGTACCACCAAGGTTAACCTTACTAAAGGTAATCTTACGTGGACTATCGTCATCTTTATCAGTGACTTTGATTGTTGAACCATCGGTTACGACAGTATTGTCCTCGCCTTTAGCATCCTTAGTACCAACATTCGTCACTTTAACTGTTCCGTCATAGTTAACTTTAAAAGTGATATCCGTTACTTTGAGGTAACCAGTTGGGGCTGCTTCCTCATGGAAGGTGTAAGTACCTGGGGCCAAGCTCAATTCTTTAGACTTACCAGCTTCTGAAGTCCAGCTTTCTACAGCTGTGCCTTCTGCCTTATCGCCTTTGAAGATCTTGATTTGTGCACCTGCGATTTCAACCCCACCAAGACTAATTTTACTGAACGTGATTTTACGAGCTACATCGTCATCTTTATCAGTAACTGTCAGAGTTGAATTTTGGGCTACAACACGATTGTCTTCACCTTTAGAATCTTTTTCACCTACTTTTGTCACTTCAACAGTACCGTTAGGTTTAACTTGGAAAGTGATATCCGTTACTTTGAGGTAACCAGTTGGGGCTGCTTCCTCATGGAAAGTGTAGATGCCTGGTTCAAGATTCAGTTGCTTAGGTTGGTCAGTTGAAGTCCAGCTTTCTACAGCTGTGCCTTCTGCCTTGTCGCCCTTGTAGATCTTAATCTGTGCACCAGCGATTTCATTTCCTCCAAGGTTTACCTTACTGAAGGTAATCGCCTTTGGAGTTGTATCTTCTTTGTCAGTGACTTTGATTGTTGAACCATCGGTTACGACAGTATTGTCCTCGCCTTTAGCATCCTTAGTACCAACATTGGTAACTTTAACTGTTCCGTCATAGTTAACTTTAAAAGTGATATCCGTTACTTTGAGGTAACCAGTTGGGGCTGCTTCCTCATGGAAGGTGTAAGTACCTGGGGCCAAGCTCAATTCTTTAGACTTACCAGCTTCTGAAGTCCAGCTTTCTACAGCTGTGCCTTCTGCCTTATCGCCCTTGTAGATCTTGATTTGAGCTCCTGCAATTTCTGTACCACCAAGGTTAACCTTACTAAAGGTAATTGGTTTTGGACTAGTATCCTCTTTGTCGGTAATAGTCAGAACTGGACCAGCTGCAAGAACAGTGTCATCAGCTCCCTTATTCTTAATAGTGATAGAACCGTCAGCATTAACAGTAAAAGTAATATCTCCTACAATTTGATATCCCTCTGGAGCATTGAACTCTCTTAGAGTGTAGGTCCCTGGTGCCAGCTTAATCACTTTAGAAGTGTCAGCTACAGTAGTCCAGTCTGCAACAGGTGCCTCTTCAAGATTGACTGTATCTCCACTATAGATTTTCAGTTCCGCTCCTGGAATTTCTTTTCCATTTGGATCCACCTTTTTGAAAGTAATCTCTTTTTCAATTGGAGTCTTCGGAGGTGTCTTCTTATTTTCAATTCGACGTTCTACTGATTTGTCAGAACCAAACTCATCTGGAGAAATTTTAATATCTTCAGTTAATTTGTCATAGCCAAGAGGAGCAGTTACTTCACGAATTGTATAGTTGTCTCGCAACAATTTGCCTACACTAGCGTTACCATCAGAATCTGTTGTCAATCGTCCAACAACGGCTTGGTTACGATCACGAATTACTTCAAAAACTGCGCCTTGCAATGGTTGGCCTGCTTCGTCTACCTTATGAATTTTAATGGTGAAAACATATCCTTCCGCAACACCACCTGCAATCTGGTAGGTACGTGTGCTTGTTGATTGTTCATTCTCACTACCATTGTAGCTCATGTTGGCTACGTTCGTGATTTCCTCACCATCGACTAGATCATAATTCGCTTTAGCTCGATACTCGATCATATAACCAAAACCATTAGTATCTCCTAAAGGAAGGGTGAAACCATCACCATTCGCATTTACCACTAGTTGGTTTTTAAAGGTTTCGGTCATATCCTGAGCATTAGTCCATTTCCAGTCTCCGTTATTCCAACTCCAATCTACTTTGTAAATACGAAAAGTATCTGGTAGGAATGTCATATTTGGAGAAGAGAAAGCATCTTTGATAGTGACATCACTGTAGTTCGCCATATTGCGGTTTACAGTAATGTTATAACGGATTACATTTTTCTCGTCATCCTTGTATTGGAAGGAACTCTTTTCAATTTTAGAGTCGTATTTCCCTGGAGGGCCGTTATAACGAATTTTCCCTGCAAATAGAACTCTATGGCCTACTGTAACGTTAACATCAACGTCTTTTTCTTCTGAAACAACGTCATGGTCAACTCGGACATAGACAAAGAATTTCCCCCTAACGCCAGAATTATTCTCAACAAACTTTGTGTAAGTTAGAGTAATTGTTTTGCTAGCTGCATCTAAACGACCAGTAGCTACAAGATTGTTAGAAGCATCTCGTAATTCAATGTCTGAAGAGTTTGAAAATGTAATCTCTGATGGCAATTGAAGTGTTGTTGTATCACCTTCATGCACCGTATTATCTGGCAAAACAAAATCTGCAGTAAGACGGAATTCTTGCCAAATATCCAACCCTTGCGTTAAAGCTTCACCAGATCTGTTTTCAACACCAACACTAGTGATCACATCATTATACTCTGTCGCATGTACTTGCGTCAGAGGGGCAAATGATTGGAGAATAACTCCCAAACAAAGAATAAGGATCTGAATCCAAGATCTTATTTTCTTGTTCATTTAATCTTCCTTTCTTATAATATTCAGTTGTAAATGTACAATGTAATAGTAAACTAAATGATTGTCCCCAACTAATCACCATTCTCCTTTTTCAAGCGAAAATTATTAGCCACATTACATCCACATTTTATCATACTATGAAGAAAAAGGCTAGAACTATCAAGCAAATTTTTATAAAAAATATCCAATTTTTTCTTACCGATTGAAATCGACTTTTTCACATCCGTATATTAACCGCTTTGTGTCTTTTCTTCTCCTATCATCGAAACAGAAACTGGTATATTTTACCGCTATTTTTAAAAAAATAAGTTCATCTCGTTTTCGATACCAGATAGTGTTTTTATCATTTTGGTTATCTGATTTCTTAAACGTTAAATTGGTCTAGAGAGAATGCTTCTACCCATTAAAAAGACCAGGATTCCCTGGTCTTTCTGAGATACATTTAGAAGAAATACTGATTCATTCTAGTCTTCTTTTTTACCTTTAGTGGCCACTAGACCTGCACTCAAACCAAGAAGAGCTAAACCTGCTGCTAGAGCTGCTTGACTTGCTGCACTTCCTGTATTTGGTAACTGTTCTTCTTGAGCTTGACTAGCTTCACTTGAAACAATTTCTTTTGTATCTGCTTTTTCTGATACTTGTGGTTTTGTAGATTCTTGAGGTACTGGTTTAGTTGTTTCACTAGCCGTACCAACTTCTACAACGCGATCTTGAGCAGCGACTTTATCGTAAGTTTCTTTAAGCTGACGTTTTCCATTTTCCACTTCGATCAAGTGAACACGGATACCTTTTTGACCTTCTTGGAGAACACGAGTTTGACCCGCTGGAAGCTGATCATTCTTTTGTTCCTGAACCTTGAAATCAATTGTTTCTTCTTCGATTACAAGTTCTGGTCTGTTAAGGACTAGGTTCTTCACTTCATCTTCTGGAAGGGAGGTTCCTGGTTTAGTTCCGACCAAGACGATGCGGTCTGTCGGAGCCTCTACCACTTCGCGAAGTTTTTCTTCCTTACTTCCATCAGGATTAATCGCTGTAAAGATACGTTCTTTACCAACTTTTCCTTCTTGTTCTACACGAGTTTCTCCTAGATACAGCGTTGAATCCTTTTTCTCAACTGTCTTGTAGGCCAAATCGTTTTCAACAAATTCGAGTTTTGGAAGATCTTCTTGTACAGCAGCAACAGTCTTCTCAGAAACTGGTTTTTCCTTAGTCAACTGGATGCGGTATTCCTTGACTTGTTTTCCACTTTCTGAAACAAGGCGAACAAGTACTGGAAGGCTATCGTCTCCGCTATCTACAACTGTTGAAGCTACTTGATTACTTTCTTCGACTGAGACTTTTGGACGTTGACCTTTATAGGTGATTTGATAGTCTTGACGACCTTCAGCGAAGTCAGGAAGTTCTTTTCCATCCACAAGAATCTTCGATTGGGTACTTTCTTGAGGCAATTCACTTGGTGCAAGGAAGGTCATCTCAATCATCGCAACACCGCTCTTGTCAGCTTTACGCTCCATGCGCCATCTCATGGCTTTGGCTTTGACAGCTTTAAATGTTACGTTGATTTCATCACCAGCTGCGATGTCTTTATCCGCACGATAAGGCACAGCTTCCCAATTTTCTGGATTGTTAAATGGATGAGCTGCATCGTAGGCTTGGTAGTTTGAATAGTAGGTAGGCACTTCAAACTCTGGGCCAATATAGCGTTCCAAAACGAGTTTAGATGGGGCATCCGTACCACTATCTGCAAAGAAATGAAGTTTGGCTTGCGCTACAGTCCGTTCTACAATCTTACCATTTTCACGGAAGATTACACCTGCTGATACTTCTGGATTAGAAGATGGTGTTGGAGACCAGTTTGTCCAACGACGATTTTCTGAATGATTTCCGTCATTGAGATAGTCCACACGGTCATGGGAGTTTCTATCAATGTCGTTAGTGGCTGAAGCAAAGGCGCGGTTACTATTTTCATCATACTCTGGGTTATTTGAAAGAGCTTCACCAAGTTTGTCTGTCACTCGTACAGTGAACTCAGCAACAAGATCACTACCAAGGACACGACCTCGAATAGTAAATTGACCTGCTTTTGTCAGATTTTCTGCTGGAACTTCATCCCATTCAACTGCCAAGTCTTTTGTTTCGTAACCATCTTTACCTGTGAAGTAAACCGGAACCTTAGTTGGCAATTCAAGCGGTTGCCCTACTTGTAGCAAGCGAGCTTGTTTGACCGCGGCAACTGGTTTACGAGAGAGCAAGTCTTTATTGCTTGTAAAGTGTAGACGGTATTCTCCTAGGATGTCCCCATTTTCAGCTTTCGCGATAACACGAACTGGCTCACCTTCACGAACACTTGGAACGACGGTAGCGAGACCATTGTTGCTAACACTTGCTGTTACTGCAGGAACTTTTCCATCTGCAGACTCAAGGTAGTAGTCTGTCAAATCAGGGTTGAAGTTTGCTAAGTCTTTACCGTCAACTTGGATTCTCGTTTGTCCTTGTTTGGCTGCTGCGACTTGTTTTGCAAAGATTTGTACTTCTGTGATAGAAGTTCCTTTCTTGCTATCAAGTCGAACCATACGAATGCGAACCGCATAGGTTTCAACCTTATCAAAGCTGAAATGATTCATTTCTCCAGCTTTTAATTGAGCTGGTGCTTTGAGATTGCTTACCTCTTTCCAGTTTGCAGGATCGTTAAAGGCATGGTTTTCCTCACCTACAAAGCTAGGGTTTTTAGGGGCTGTTGGAACGGTCTTACCGACATAATATTCAATCACATAAGACTTCGGTACACCAACTCCGTGGTCTTCGTGGAATCCGACACTTAGATTATCAACTGAACGTTTGCTCAAAATACCTGAATCTCCGAATAGGACACCAACTGAAGCTTCTGGATTACTACGGTTCCAGTTTGTCCAACGGTTAGCTGGGCGGTCATTAAAGGAAATCAATTTATCGTTGACGTTTGAAACAGGATCAGTTGGATTTGAGTCTGAAGCAAAGGCAAGTGGCAATTCTGAACCGGTCCATTGGTCAGAAATGTTTGCACCCTTCTCAGTTTGAGCAGATACGCGAACATGAAGTTTAGTTGTTAATTGCGTACCTTCTAGGCGACCATTAACTGTAAAGACACCTTCCTTGGCGTATTGCTCTGGACGAATCGTATCCCAGGTAACCTTAGCTGATGAAACGTGACCATTTGAATCGTAGGTACGAACACTTTCTGGTAATTGTGGTGCTTCTGCGATTGGGGTCGTCACACTGACTTCTTCAACTGAAACGATACCTTCTACAGAGACTTTTGCACGCGCTTCAAGATCCAGACCTTCAACTTCACCTAGAACTTCAAAGGTTTGATAGTGATCGAGTTTTTCTTTTGGAATGGCTTGCCAAGTGACTTTGTGCGCTTTAGGGAAACCTTTGTCATACTCAACCGTTACTGTTGCTGGAAGACTTGGTTCTTGATGCAAGTCTGTTACTACGTTCACTGGGCGGATAGATTGGGCTACTTTTTTCTCAGTATTGGCCTGGATCGTGAGAGCGATTTGACCTGAAGCCCCCTCATATTCTGCTTTGAGAGTGACTGTTCCTGGCTTATGCAACTCAAGCATTCCTTTACGAACTGCGACTTCCCCTTCACCACTTGTAGAGAAGTTCACCTTATCTGCTGGTAAAACTGCTTGTGTTCCGTCTTGATAGTGTGCAAGGACAGACAATTTCACTGTTTGGTCTTCTTTGAGGCTGCCAGCTTTCTCCACTTGTAGGCTCAAATGGTCAATTTTTGGTGCTTCTTCGAGGAACTGAATTGCATAGGTTTGAAGAGGTCCACCATCTTTTGGTTGAACATAGATGCTTGCACGCATACCGTTTGCTGCACTTGCTTGCACCACTGTAACAGCTGCATTTTCAGCACTTGCTACAACTTCTGGCAAGGATGCACCGTAAGCAAGAGTTCGATATTGCATTGGATTTTGAGTAGTAAAACCAGTGACAGATTCGCCACCAACAGTTACATTTGGTACTGCAGGAGCCGCAGGATTACCTTCTTCTACCACAAGGGTAGCGTGAATAGTCTCACCACCCAGTTGACCAGTCATTTGAATACGTGATCCTGCAACTGACAGTTTAGCTTTATCTGCTTCCGAAATCTCCCACTTATCAACTTCGTATTCTTGTACGCTTCCATCCGTAACAGCAATAGAAACGTATTTGTCAACAGCGCTCAAGTCTGTTCCTGGAGCAACACGCTTAACAGTTGGAAGCTCATTTGCGATTGCTAGAATTTCGACACGGGCCTCAACTTCGCGTCCGTCTGCCATACCTTTAACAGTCACAACTCCTGCTTGGCTCACATCAACTGAAGACCAAGTTACTGGACGTTTTTCACGACTGCCGTCACTGTAGATAAAACCGACTGTCTTCGGCATTTTTGGCTCTTTCTCAATAACAGTACGTACTTTTGGTACTTCTGTTCCGAGAACGGTCTTTTCTTGGCCTTCTTTTTTACCAGTAAAGACCGTTACTTGACCAGATTTCAAGAGATCTGAATGGGCTGTTAGAGTGAATTTACCTGCTTGCTCAGTTGATTTAACAATGGCAACCCCTTTACCGTTAAAGGCTCTGCGAATCCAAGAACCATCTGGTTGTGCCTTATAGCGTTCACGGCTGGCTTGTTCCCCATTATCGACACCGACCAGTTGACCTTGTCCATGCAATTGGAAGCGAACCAGATTATTGGCAGTTGGTACCACATTTCCTTCACTATCTACGATTTCGTAGTAGATGTAGGTCAAGTCTTTTCCATCTGCTGCGATTGCGTGTTCTTCCTTGACGAGGCGAACACCTGCTGGTTGGCCTGCCGTCGTGATTTTATCACGTGCAATTTCTTTTCCAGCTTCATCGCGAGCTACAGCTTCTAAAGTACCTGGTTGGTAAGCCACCTTCCACTCAAGATAGAGTTCCTTAGCATTGGCACCTTCTTGGTAGCTACGGCCATCACTGGTTTGTTTTTTGTTAAATTTCTTAACTCCAAGAGATTGACCATTCAAGAACAATTCAACGCTTGCAGCGTTTGAGTAGGCACGAACTGGGATCTTACCTTCTGAGTCAGCAACTTTGTCTGCTAATTCTTTGTTTTCCCAGTTCCAGTGAGGAAGAAGGTGTACCATCGGTTTCTTCTTAGCAGAAACCCATTGGCTTTGGTAGAGATAAAAGTCATGTTTTGGAATACCGGCTGTATCTACGATACCAAAGTAAGAGCTCTTAACGGGAGTTTGGTTTTGGTTGTGCCATGGTGTAGGTTCACCGATATAGTCCGTACCTGTCCAGATAAACTGTCCAGCATAGCCAGCGTTGTCACGGTCAAAGGTCCATGAATCTGTTGCCGTTTTACCCCAGCCAACTCGGTCATTACCATAGTCAGACTGTTCGTAATGACGCTCAGGTCCGTTACTATGTTTCAATTCCTGTTCAGGACGATAATAGCTACCGCGTGTACGGGTCGCTGAAGATGTTTCTGAACCATAAATCAACCAGTTTGGATGTTTCGCACGAAGTTTCTTGTAGTTGTCTTCTGAGTAGTTGAAACCAACCGCATCCAGTTCATTTGCAATCTTCTCATGTCCACCACTACCATCACCAAAGCGGAACTTATCTGCTCCCATGGTAACGTAACGAGTTTTATCAACATCTTTAATCACTTTTACTAAGCGTTTAACCGTTGCTAGAGAATGAGGTTTACCATCGGCTTCACCGATTTCGTTTCCGATAGACCACATGAAGACAGCTGGGTTATTTTTATCTCTTTCGACCATGGTACGAAGATCGTAGTCAGACCATTTTTCACCTTTTCTAGCTTCTGGGTGAGTAGCGTCTTTTTCAAAGAAACGTCCGTAGTCATAAGGTTTCTTGCCACCATACCAAGTATCAAAGGCCTCTTCCTGAACGAGCAAACCAAGTTCTGCTGCGATTTGCAAGGTCTGTGGACTTGCAGGGTTATGAGTTGTACGGATGGCGTTAACGCCCATCTCCTTCATTTGTTTGAGACGACGGTATTCTGCCTTATAGTTTTCTTCTGCTCCAAGCGCTCCGTGGTCATGGTGCAAGGAAACACCATGGAATTTAATGCGTTCACCATTCAAAGAGAAACCTTCATTTGGAGTCCAATGATAGTAACGGTAACCAAACAAATCCTTCTTAGCATCAACCAATTGACCGTCACGGTAAACACGCGTAATCAATTCGTACAAGGCAGGTTTATCATTTAAAACGGTCCAGAGTTTTGGTTGTTCAACTTCTAAAATCGCATCAAGGCTTGTTGATTCATGTGCTTTCAAGGTACGGCTCGCTGTTCGAACCAAGCCTGTTACAGCTTGACCACCACGTTCAACGATTTGATATTCTGCCACCAGTTCATGGTCTTTATCATCTGTATTGACGATTTTGCTGGCTACATGAGTTTCAACCTTGCCGTGTTGCTGTTCTTTAAGTTTTGGTGTTAAGATAGTTGTCCCATTTTTCTCAACATGAACCTTATCTGTCACTTGCAAGGTCACATCACGGTAGATACCACTACCTGAGTACCAACGGCTACTTGGTTGTTTGTTAACCGCATGGACAGCAATCACATTCTCACGACCATCTTTGTGAAGGTATTTGGTGATATCGTATGAGAACTGGTTATATCCATTTGGATAATGCCCCACTAACTGGCCATTGACATAGACTTGAGAGTCCATATAGACACCATCAAAAGTGACACGAACATTTTTCTTGAGATCTTTTTCATCAAGTTTAAAGGTCTTGCGATACCAAGCTTCACCACCATTGAGCTGTCCACCCTCGTTTTGGGCAGGTGACTGATGGTCAAAATCGTTAAAGATACTCCAGTCGTGTGGGAGATCCAATTTTTGCCATGTTGATACATCTGCATCCGATTTCACAGCTTCTTTAGGATTCGCATTGAGTTTAAAGTGCCAATTTTGATTAAAATTCACTTTTCTATCTTCAATCATTTGATTCACTTCTTCATTTGTCGCAGCTTTCAACTCTTCCTTGACAGGCTTTTCTTGACTTGAAGCTTGAGATTCTACCTTTGGAGCTGTTTCTTCAGGTTTTAGTGACGCTTTCTCCTCTTTTGGAGCTACAGGTTCATCTTCTTTCTTCTCTGGTTTGCTTGCTTCAATTGGAGCAGCTTGACTTTGATCGACACTTGCAACATCCTTGTGCTCTGCTACAGTTTGATCTTCTTTTTCCTCCACTGCCGGACTTTCCTCTTTTGCTTGTTCCACAGTGTGAGCGATAGGAGTTTCATCGGCGAAAACTGGTGATTCTCCAATGACACTTCCTCCAAATAGAACCGCACAGGTTCCAATCATGACAGAGCAAGCGCCTACGGCAAACTTACGAATGCTGTAGACTCTTTTACGATTCCAATGGCCTTTTTCCATAAAACCCTCCTTTAGTAACCGCTTCCATTTCATTGTAAGCGTATTACTTTTTCATAGTCTTTTACCCTTATTTTATAAAATAATATAGGAAATTTCAATACCCTAAACACAAAAAATCATATTTTTGATTGTTTTTTCTAAAATTTGTAGAAGATTCGAAAAAAGTGAATGTAGATTTAGAACAAAAACAAACAAATTTTTGAAACTCAGTTCAATATTATAAAAAAGTTCCTTTTGTAAGGAACTCCTTTTACTTATAATTAAAGATTCCCCCTGCCAACTTATCGGCTAACTTGGGAAAGAGGGTATAAAACTTATAGGCTAGGTTCAACAAAACTGGGAGGTTGAGTTCCCGTTTGTTTTTTCCTATGGTTTTGACAATCTTTCTAGCGACTGCTTCTGGTTCTAAGAGAAAGCGGTCAACCGACTTGAGGTAGCTCCCATCTGGATCTGCCTGGTCAAAAAAGGCAGTACGAATCGGTCCTGGATTAACCGTCGTTAGATAGACACCATAGGGCATCAGTTCGAGGCGCAGAGCATTTGAAAATCCAATAGCCGCAAATTTGGTTGCTGAGTAAAGACTAGACTTGCTAGTCGCAATCAAACCTGCCATGCTGACGATATTGATGATATGGCCTTTTCGATTTTCTTTCATGCGAGCTCCAAGACGACGAGACAGATTCATCAGAGCAAAGGTATTGACCTCAAACATCTGGTGAATATCTTGATCAGAAATCTGGTCAAATTCCTCAAAAATCCCGTAACCAGCGTTGTTAATCAAGACATCAAGCTTGCCATAACGGAGATAGAGGTCAGCTACCAGAGCTTCTAGGGCCGAGTCATCAGTAATATCGATTTCAATCCATTCCACATTAGAATGATTTCCGTAGAGTTGGGCTAATTTTTCCTTGTTTCTACCTAGTAAGATGAGTTGGTCATTTGGCAAGAGTTTGACCATTTCTTGGGCTAGGCCACCGCTAGCCCCAGTGATGATGATGGTGCGCATCTCTATTCCTTTCAAAGTTTTGGTCAATTAATGAAATCTTTTTCCAGCTAAATAATGAGCATAAGCTTGATCAATGACAGGAGCAAACAGATGATAATCCTCCCAGTCACCTAAAAATTCTAAAGGCAAGTCATCTAAGTCATTGACTACAAATTCGGAATAATCATCCATATACTGATGTTCATAATAGTCATTTACAAAAGCCTGAAAATCCTTTGTAATATCCATTGTTCCCAGTTTACCATCGCACCAGTCTAAAAGATAATCAACACCCAAAGTTTGCTCATTTTTTATACTTTGGAATACCGTTTCTTCATCAGGAGACATCATTTCTTTGGCATCATGCTGGATGAGCCAAGTAACGAAAAAACCGATATGATTCGCAGCCCAACGATAAATCTCCCGATAATTATTTTGAGTTAGCTCTTCTTTTTGTAATGAATAGCTGTGCAAGTAGTTGGTTAATGCATTCTCAAAATACCAATCCGCTTTATCCAATAAACGATTTTCAACAGTCATCTTATTTCCCTCTCAACGAACTATAACATTATAACTCAACCTCTTCCAGATCTTTGACGACATGGACATTTTCAAAAACAGTTGCCGCGTCTTTCTTAAGCTGACTAATATCTTTTGAGAGAAAGCGAGCGCTGATATGGTTGAGCAAGAGGCGTTTGGCTCCTGCTTCTTCCGCAACCTGAGCAGCCTGCATGTTAGTAGAGTGACCATGGTTACGAGCAATTTTTTCATCACCCTTGCCATAAGTGGACTCATGGACAAGGACATCTGCATTGACAGCTAGACGCACACTGGCATTGGTTTTTCGGGTGTCGCCAAGTATAGTAATAATCTTACCTGGACGAGGAGCTGAGATATAATCAGCTGCCTTGATTTCAGTTCCGTCTTCTAAAACAACGTCCTGGCCGTTTTTGATTTTTCCAAAAAGCGGGCCAAACGGAACACCAGCAGCCTTGAGTTTTTCAGCATCCAAGGTGCCTTCAAGATCCTTTTGCATGACACGATAACCAACACAGAAAATAGTGTGGTCCAGTTCCTCTGCATACACAGTGAATTTATCGGTTTCAAGAATTTTCCCTAGAGAATTTTGGTCAAACTCATGGAAATGAATGCGGTAAGGCAGACGAGAACCGGACACACGTAGACTAGTTAAGACAAATGACTTGATCCCTTGAGGTCCATAGATTTCCAAATCTGTCTGCTCTTCATTGGCCTGAAAGGCACGGCTAGAGAGAAATCCTGGCAATCCAAAGATATGGTCTCCATGCAGGTGAGTGATAAAGATTTTGCTGACCTTACGTGGTCGAATTGTGGTTTCCAGAATGCGATTTTGCGTTCCTTCTCCACAGTCAAAGAGCCAGACTTCGTTAATCTCATCCAAGAGTTTCAGGGCAAGGCTTGAAACGTTGCGAGCTTTGGAGGGCTGACCAGCCCCTGTTCCTAAAAATTGAATATCCATTCGATACTTTCTAATTAATCAATATATAACATGGCTGTGCGATTTTCCGATCGGAAATAGCGCTTGCCAGAAAAAGCAACAGCTTCTTGCAATAAATCCTCTTGGCTGTAGCCCTTTAGACGTTTGCGACCATCAGCCAAACTTTCCAAATCCGTCAAAGCTGTGAGATTTTCTACACTAATAACTTCCTCATCTCCGACAGCTTTCATGTAAATCTTGCCAGACTCTTCAAAGACGAGTTGATGAGGGAAAATTTGCGCAATCTCAAAAAGCAAGTCATCCGAGATTCCCTCTTCATTTTCAGAGAAGATCCGCCCCAAGCCCTCACTCTCATAGCAAAATCCAAAGGATTTGCCAGATAAATTAAGACGAATAAAAGGCTTATTTTCAAAGATGAAACTTGGCTCAGCATTGTAGAGGTTCAGTTCATGACTGAGTTCTGCAAAATAATCCGTCGCAGCTTCAGGACTCTTTTTCTGGTAGAGTTCTGCAAAGTAGGCATTAACGACACTCGGAGGAGGTGTGATGAGAGCCAACTGCTCTTGCTCTGTTTTGCCAGCTAGAAGCTGATCTATATAGCCCCTATCCAGACTTGTATAGCCCCCATATTTTAGAGCCAAGGTTTTAATATCAGTCATAAAATTCCTCTAACCTCCATTTATTTTTCTCGGAAATATAGCCTGTAATCACTTCTCCATCATCTTGGTAGTCACGATCCTCCAGAATCGCTACACTTTCTAGATCATGTATCTTGTAGGATTTTGAAAAGGGCACGCGCAGGGTAAAGACTTCAAAAATCTCCTTGATCTTCTCCAAAAACAATGCTTGCAAGTTCTCACGACTATCCTCAGACTTGGCAGAAATGAGGGCATAAGGCGTTTGAGTTGGCGTGAAATCCTCCACCAAATCCGCTTTGTTATAAAGAGTCAAGCGAGGAATATCCTCCATGTCCAAGTCTTTCATGATGGACAGGACTGTTTTCTCATGCTCCTCGTGGTAAGGATTGCTGGCATCGATGACATGAACTAGTAGATCCACATGCTTGCTTTCTTCCAAGGTTGACTTAAAACTGGACACCAATTCTGTTGGCAAATCTTGGATAAACCCAACCGTATCAGTCAAGGTGACCTGAAGATTACCCCCTAGATGGATGCTCTTTGTCGTCGCATCCAGGGTCGCAAAGAGCTCGTCAGCCTCATACTGGGTCTTGCTGGTCAAGGTGTTCATGATGGTTGATTTTCCAGCATTGGTGTAGCCAATCAAACCAATCTTAAAGGTACTTGACTCCAAGCGTTTTTCTCTGACTGTCGCCCGATTTTTCTCAACCACCTTGAGCTGGCGCTCGATATCTGTGATTTGATTACGAACACTACGACGGTTCAGTTCCAGCTGGCTTTCACCTGGACCACGGGAACCAATTCCCCCTGCCTGACGGCTGAGCATAATCCCTTGACCAACCAAGCGGGGCAAGAGATACTTGAGCTGGGCCAGGTGGACTTGGAGTTTTCCTTCATGGCTTCGAGCCCGCATGGCAAAGATATCTAGAATCAACTGCATACGGTCAATCACCTTGACACCCAGAACTTCCTCTAGATTGACATTTTGCCGTGGAGTCAAACGATTATTGACAATGACAGTAGTAATTTCTTCTGCATCCACCATCCGCGCAATCTCTTCCAACTTACCAGAACCAACGAAGGTCTTGGAGTCATACTTTTCCCGTTTTTGTCTGTAACTACCTACTACGACTGCTTCAGCAGTCTTAGCCAGACTGGCCAACTCTTCCATGGAGAGGTCAAAATTGTCCATGCCCTGTAATTCCACACCAATTAGCAGGACCCGTTCCTCTTTTTTCTCCGTTTCAATCATCTAAAAACTCCTCTATCTGGCTTAAAATGCGGTCCTGCACGTCAGGCTCTCCTATCTGATAAAAGATCACCTGCATGCGATTACGGAACCAGGTCAGCTGACGCTTGGCAAAACGGCGAGTCGCCTGTTTGAGACTCTCGCTTGCTTCCTCAAGAGTTTGCTCCCCACGGAAATAAGGAAAAAGTTCCTTGTAGCCAATGCCTTTGGCTGCCTGCACATCTGGATAATGGTCAAAGAGCCACTTGGCCTCATCCAAAAGTCCAGCCTCAAACATCAGATCTACTCTGCGATTGATACGCTCATAAAGCTGACTGCGTTCATCATCCAAGCAGATAATCAGTGCTTCATAAGGACTTTCCTGATTTTCCAAATCCTGAGCAAAATGGGCGATTTCCAAGGCACGCATAGCTCGACGACGGTTAAACTGGGGAATTTCAAGGCCTGCTTGCTTCACCAGATGGGCTAATTCCTCATCTGAATAAGGCTCCAAACTAGCCCGATAGGCTACAATCTCCTCATGAGGTGTTTCCCCACCTAGATGATAGCCTTCAAGCAAGCTCTGGATATAAAGGCCTGTGCCTCCAGCGATAATGGCTAGCTTGCCACGGTTTTGAATATCCTCAATAGCCTTCTTAGCTTCTGAAACAAAATCAAAAGCCGAGTAAGACTCGGTCACCTCTCTGACATCAATCAAATGATGAGGAACAGCTGCTTGCTCCTCTGGGCTAGCCTTGGCCGTCCCAATATCCAACCCTCTGTATACTTGCTGACTGTCACCACTGACCACCTCTCCATCAAAGCGCTTGGCCACTTCAATAGCAAGGGCTGTCTTCCCAACAGCAGTCGGTCCAACAATCACAATTATTTTTGTTTTCATCTTTTTTCCTTGAAAAATTTCCATTTTTTCGTTACTATTATTATATCACAAAAAGGTCAGTCAGAAAAATGCTACCACTTGAGGAGCTAGGCTGATCAGGAAGATAAAGGAGGAAGACTCATGGCTAAAGGATTCGCTAAAGGTCTTGTAACAGGTGTCGCAGGAACTGTCGCTGCCGTTGCAGGTGCAGTATACGCAATTAAAAAGAAAGTGATTGAGCCAGAAGAGCAAAAAGCAGCTTTCATCGAAGAAAACCGCAAAAAAGCAGCTCGCCGTCGCGTATCACATTAAGCAATCATAACCACCCGTCTAACGGGTGGTTTGCACCAGGGCTATAAGCCCAAATCACCAGCCAGCGCCTAAAGGCGCTGGCTTTCACGTTGTTCAAGCCTCATTGCTCTTGACTCGTCACTTGCCTCTTAAAGAGGCTTTAGTATTACTTACCACTATCCCTAAAGGGATCCTCATATTCTTTTACACTTAATTTATCTAGTGCTATATCATGCTTTTCCTGTTCTTGAATATATTTCTTAATTG
>NZ_RMVK01000013.1:0-4630 GCF_003942875.1 Streptococcus oralis
CTGTGTTCGGCATGGGTACAGGTGTATCTCCTAGGCTATCGTCACTTAACTCTGAGTAATACCTACTCAAAATTGAATATCTATCAAATACCAAGAAAACCTCACACTTCGTATTCTCAGTTACTTTGGATAAGTCCTCGAGCTATTAGTATTAGTCCGCTACATGTGTCGCCACACTTCCACTTCTAACCTATCTACCTGATCATCTCTCAGGGCTCTTACTGATATAAAATCATGGGAAATCTCATCTTGAGGTGGGTTTCACACTTAGATGCTTTCAGCGTTTATCCCTTCCCTACATAGCTACCCAGCGATGCCTTTGGCAAGACAACTGGTACACCAGCGGTAAGTCCACTCTGGTCCTCTCGTACTAGGAGCAGATCCTCTCAAATTTCCTACGCCCGCGACGGATAGGGACCGAACTGTCTCACGACGTTCTGAACCCAGCTCGCGTGCCGCTTTAATGGGCGAACAGCCCAACCCTTGGGACCGACTACAGCCCCAGGATGCGACGAGCCGACATCGAGGTGCCAAACCTCCCCGTCGATGTGAACTCTTGGGGGAGATAAGCCTGTTATCCCCAGGGTAGCTTTTATCCGTTGAGCGATGGCCCTTCCATACGGAACCACCGGATCACTAAGCCCGACTTTCGTCCCTGCTCGAGTTGTAGCTCTCGCAGTCAAGCTCCCTTATACCTTTACACTCTGCGAATGATTTCCAACCATTCTGAGGGAACCTTTGGGCGCCTCCGTTACCTTTTAGGAGGCGACCGCCCCAGTCAAACTGCCCGTCAGACACTGTCTCCGATAGGGATAACCTATCCGGGTTAGAGTGGCCATAACACAAGGGTAGTATCCCAACAACGTCTCCTTCGAAACTGGCGTCCCGATCTCTTAGACTCCTACCTATCCTGTACATGTGGTACAGACACTCAATATCAAACTGCAGTAAAGCTCCATGGGGTCTTTCCGTCCTGTCGCGGGTAACCTGCATCTTCACAGGTACTAAAATTTCACCGAGTCTCTCGTTGAGACAGTGCCCAAATCATTACGCCTTTCGTGCGGGTCGGAACTTACCCGACAAGGAATTTCGCTACCTTAGGACCGTTATAGTTACGGCCGCCGTTTACTGGGGCTTCAATTCATACCTTCGGATTACTCCTAAGCACTCCTCTTAACCTTCCAGCACCGGGCAGGCGTCACCCCCTATACATCATCTTACGATTTAGCAGAGAGCTGTGTTTTTGATAAACAGTTGCTTGGGCCTATTCACTGCGGCTGACTTAAAGTCAGCACCCCTTCTCCCGAAGTTACGGGGTCATTTTGCCGAGTTCCTTAACGAGAGTTCTCTCGCTCACCTGAGGCTACTCGCCTCGACTACCTGTGTCGGTTTGCGGTACGGGTAGAGTATGTTTAAACGCTAGAAGCTTTTCTTGGCAGTGTGACGTCACTAACTTCGCTACTAAACTTCGCTCCCCATCACAGCTCAATGTTATAGAACTAAGCATTTAACTCAATTCACACCTCACTGCTTAGACAGACACTTCCATTCGTCTGCTTTAGTTAGCCTACTGCGTCCCTCCATCACTACATACTCTAGTACAGGAATATCAACCTGTTGTCCATCGGATACACCTTTCGGTCTCTCCTTAGGTCCCGACTAACCCAGGGCGGACGAGCCTTCCCCTGGAAACCTTAGTCTTACGGTGGACAGGATTCTCACCTGTCTTTCGCTACTCATACCGGCATTCTCACTTCTATGCGTTCCAGCACTCCTCACGGTATACCTTCTTCACACATAGAACGCTCTCCTACCATACCTATAAAGGTATCCACAGCTTCGGTAAATTGTTTTAGCCCCGGTACATTTTCGGCGCAGGGTCACTCGACTAGTGAGCTATTACGCACTCTTTGAATGAATAGCTGCTTCTAAGCTAACATCCTAGTTGTCTGTGCAACCCCACATCCTTTTCCACTTAACAATTATTTTGGGACCTTAGCTGGTGGTCTGGGCTGTTTCCCTTTCGACTACGGATCTTAGCACTCGCAGTCTGACTGCCGACCATAATTCATTGGCATTCGGAGTTTATCTGAGATTGGTAATCCGGGATGGACCCCTCACCCAAACAGTGCTCTACCTCCAAGAATCTTGATGTCGACGCTAGCCCTAAAGCTATTTCGGAGAGAACCAGCTATCTCCAAGTTCGTTTGGAATTTCTCCGCTACCCACAAGTCATCCAAGCACTTTTCAACGTGCCCTGGTTCGGTCCTCCAGTGCGTCTTACCGCACCTTCAACCTGCTCATGGGTAGGTCACATGGTTTCGGGTCTACGACATGATACTAAGGCGCCCTATTCAGACTCGGTTTCCCTGCGGCTCCGTCTCTTCAACTTAACCTCGCATCATATCGTAACTCGCCGGTTCATTCTACAAAAGGCACGCTCTCACCCATTAACGGGCTCGAACTTGTTGTAGGCACACGGTTTCAGGTTCTATTTCACTCCCCTCCCGGGGTGCTTTTCACCTTTCCCTCACGGTACTGGTTCACTATCGGTCACTAGGGAGTATTTAGGGTTGGGAGATGGTCCTCCCAGATTCCGACGGGATTTCACGTGTCCCGCCGTACTCAGGATACTGCTAGGTACAAAGACTATTTTAAATACGAGGCTGTTACTCTCTTTGGCTGATCTTCCCAAATCATTCTTCTATAATCTTTGAGTCCACATTGCAGTCCTACAACCCCGAAGAGTAAACTCTTCGGTTTGCCCTCCTGCCGTTTCGCTCGCCGCTACTAAGGCAATCGCTTTTGCTTTCTCTTCCTGCAGCTACTTAGATGTTTCAGTTCACTGCGTCTTCCTCCTCACATCCTTAACAGATGCGGGTAACAGGTAGTACCTGTTGGGTTCCCCCATTCGGAAATCCCTGGATCATCGCTTACTTACAGCTACCCAAGGCATATCGTCGTTTGTCACGTCCTTCTTCGGCTCCTAGTGCCAAGGCATCCACCGTGCGCCCTTATTAACTTAACCTTATTTTTTGACCTTTCAGTCATAAACTCTTTTAATACTACAGCGTTTCGGTTTATTTTCTTGTTACTATTTGATATAGATATTCAATTTTCAATGTGCATTACTTGGTGATCTCTCACCAATGGAGCCTAGCGGGATCGAACCGCTGACCTCCTGCGTGCAAAGCAGGCGCTCTCCCAGCTGAGCTAAGGCCCCACAAGACCTCTCAAGACTAAACAAGACCAATGTGCAGTTCCTTATCCTTAGAAAGGAGGTGATCCAGCCGCACCTTCCGATACGGCTACCTTGTTACGACTTCACCCCAATCATCTATCCCACCTTAGGCGGCTGGCTCCAAATGGTTACCTCACCGACTTCGGGTGTTACAAACTCTCGTGGTGTGACGGGCGGTGTGTACAAGGCCCGGGAACGTATTCACCGCGGCGTGCTGATCCGCGATTACTAGCGATTCCGACTTCATGTAGGCGAGTTGCAGCCTACAATCCGAACTGAGACTGGCTTTAAGAGATTAGCTTGCCGTCACCGGCTTGCGACTCGTTGTACCAGCCATTGTAGCACGTGTGTAGCCCAGGTCATAAGGGGCATGATGATTTGACGTCATCCCCACCTTCCTCCGGTTTATTACCGGCAGTCTCGCTAGAGTGCCCAACTGAATGATGGCAACTAACAATAGGGGTTGCGCTCGTTGCGGGACTTAACCCAACATCTCACGACACGAGCTGACGACAACCATGCACCACCTGTCACCTCTGTCCCGAAGGAAAACTCTATCTCTAGAGCGGTCAGAGGGATGTCAAGACCTGGTAAGGTTCTTCGCGTTGCTTCGAATTAAACCACATGCTCCACCGCTTGTGCGGGCCCCCGTCAATTCCTTTGAGTTTCAACCTTGCGGTCGTACTCCCCAGGCGGAGTGCTTAATGCGTTAGCTGCGGCACTAAACCCCGGAAAGGGTCTAACACCTAGCACTCATCGTTTACGGCGTGGACTACCAGGGTATCTAATCCTGTTTGCTCCCCACGCTTTCGAGCCTCAGCGTCAGTTACAAGCCAGAGAGCCGCTTTCGCCACCGGTGTTCCTCCATATATCTACGCATTTCACCGCTACACATGGAATTCCACTCTCCCCTCTTGCACTCAAGTTAAACAGTTTCCAAAGCGTACTATGGTTAAGCCACAGCCTTTAACTTCAGACTTATCTAACCGCCTGCGCTCGCTTTACGCCCAATAAATCCGGACAACGCTCGGGACCTACGTATTACCGCGGCTGCTGGCACGTAGTTAGCCGTCCCTTTCTGGTAAGATACCGTCACAGTGTGAACTTTCCACTCTCACACTCGTTCTTCTCTTACAACAGAGCTTTACGATCCGAAAACCTTCTTCACTCACGCGGCGTTGCTCGGTCAGACTTCCGTCCATTGCCGAAGATTCCCTACTGCTGCCTCCCGTAGGAGTCTGGGCCGTGTCTCAGTCCCAGTGTGGCCGATCACCCTCTCAGGTCGGCTATGTATCGTTGCCTTGGTGAGCCGTTACCTCACCAACTAGCTAATACAACGCAGGTCCATCTGGTAGTGATGCAATTGCACCTTTTAAGCAAATGTCATGC
>NZ_RMVK01000014.1:0-790 GCF_003942875.1 Streptococcus oralis
AGAGCTTTACGATCCGAAAACCTTCTTCACTCACGCGGCGTTGCTCGGTCAGACTTCCGTCCATTGCCGAAGATTCCCTACTGCTGCCTCCCGTAGGAGTCTGGGCCGTGTCTCAGTCCCAGTGTGGCCGATCACCCTCTCAGGTCGGCTATGTATCGTTGCCTTGGTGAGCCGTTACCTCACCAACTAGCTAATACAACGCAGGTCCATCTGGTAGTGATGCAATTGCACCTTTTAAGCAAATGTCATGCAACATCTACTATTATGCGGTATTAGCTATCGTTTCCAATAGTTATCCCCCGCTACCAGGCAGGTTACCTACGCGTTACTCACCCGTTCGCAACTCATCCAGAAGAGCAAGCTCCTCCTTCAGCGTTCTACTTGCATGTATTAGGCACGCCGCCAGCGTTCGTCCTGAGCCAGGATCAAACTCTCATTAAAAGTTTGAGTTCTCACTCATTTCTGTCACTGACAGATTTATTGTTTTTTCATTGTTCAGTACTATAACCTCAGTTATAGTGCCCTGCACATTGGTTCGTCTTGTTCAGTTTTCAAAGGTCTTTGTCACTCAATATCTCTCAAGCGACAACTATATTAGTATATCACAGCTACCTGCCTCTGTCAACAGATTTTTAAAACTTTTTTCAAGTTTTTTTAACCGCAATACACCATAGTCCGTACGGGATTCGAACCCGTGTTACCGCCGTGAAAAGGCGGTGTCTTAACCCCTTGACCAACGGACCTGAGCTTTTCAACTCTTTCTATTATACCTACTTTTTTACCTTTGTCA
>NZ_RMVK01000015.1:0-758 GCF_003942875.1 Streptococcus oralis
AATCATAACCACCCGTCTAACGGGTGGTTTGCACCAGGGCTATAAGCCCAAATCACCAGCCAGCGCCTAAAGGCGCTGGCTTTCACGTTGTTCAAGCCTCATTGCTCTTGACTCGTCACTTGCCTCTTAAAGAGGCTTTAGTATTACTTACCACTATCCCTAAAGGGATCCTCATATTCTTTTACACTTAATTTATCTAGTGCTATATCATGCTTTTCCTGTTCTTGAATATATTTCTTAATTGTGGCTTCATTAAGCCCTACTGTACTTACATAATAACCTTCTGCCCAGAAATGCCGATTTCCAAACTTATACTTGAGGTTGGCGTGTTTATCAAACATCATGAGTGCACTTTTGCCTTTTAAATAACCCATGAAACTTGAAACACTTATCCTTGGTGGAATACTGACTAACATATGTACATGATCAGGCATTAAGTGACCCTCGATAATTTCAACACCTTTATAACTACATAAACGGTGGAATATTTCTCCCAAACTACTTCGATATTGATTATAAATGATTTTTCGTCTATACTTAGGGGTGAACACAATGTGATATTTACACATCCACTTTGTGTGTGATAAACTATGTGCCTTTTGTGCCATATTTTTCTCCTTTCGCTTTACAATTGGCTTGAACACCTTTATTGTATCGCGTTTGGAGTTTTTTTGGTATAACCTTCGTCGCGCACCCGCATAGCGGGTGGTTTATTTGTCTCGCACCTTACGGAGCGAGACGGACTAATAGTCACATAA
>NZ_RMVK01000016.1:0-672 GCF_003942875.1 Streptococcus oralis
CGCGAGACGGAATCGAACCGCCGACACATGGAGCTTCAATCCATTGCTCTACCAACTGAGCTACCGAGCCAAATTGCGGGAGCAGGATTTGAACCTACGACCTTCGGGTTATGAGCCCGACGAGCTACCGAGCTGCTCCATCCCGCGTTAATATAAAAAGGAGGATGTGGGATTCGAACCCACGCACGCTTTTACACGCCTGACGGTTTTCAAGACCGTTCCCTTCAGCCGGACTTGGGTAATCCTCCATTATTTACAATGGACCTTGTAGGACTTGAACCTACGACCACTCGGTTATGAGCCGAGAGCTCTAACCAGCTGAGCTAAAGGTCCAACAAGATCAATATAGCGGCGAAGGGGATCGAACCCCCGACCTCCCGGGTATGAACCGGACGCTCTAGCCAGCTGAGCTACACCGCCATGAATCGGGAAGACAGGATTCGAACCTGCGACACCTTGGTCCCAAACCAAGTACTCTACCAAGCTGAGCTACTTCCCGCGTTAAATAAAAAAATGCACCCTAGAGGAGTCGAACCTCTAACCGCCTGATTCGTAGTCAGGTACTCTATCCAGTTGAGCTAAGGGTGCTCATCATTATATGCCGAGGACCGGAATCGAACCGGTACGATCGTTACCAATCGCAGGATTTTAAGTCCTGTGCGTCTGCCAGTT
>NZ_RMVK01000017.1:0-652 GCF_003942875.1 Streptococcus oralis
CTGATTGGCTGGAGCTCGCTGAGGCGGATTGACTAGAACTTACTGAAGCTGACCGGCTCGCGCTCACGGATGCTGATTGGCTGGAACTTGCCGACGCTGACTGGCTTGAGCTTACTGAGGCTGATTGACTTGAGCTTGCTGATGCAGACTGACTAGCGCTGACTGAAGCGGATTCACTTGTGCTTACCGATACAGACTGACTAGCGCTTACGGAAACTGATTCACTTGCGCTTACTGAGGCAGACTGACTAGCGCTGACTGAGGCAGATTGACTAGAGCTCGCTGAAGCGGATTGACTTGAGCTCACCGATACAGATTGGCTCGAACTTGCAGATGCAGACTGACTAGCGCTTACTGAGGCAGATTGGCTGGAGCTTATAGATACTGATTGACTAGCGCTGGCTGAGGCTGACTGACTCGAACTTACCGATGCAGACTGGCTTGCGCTGGCTGAGGCAGATTGGCTGGAGCTCACTGACGCTGATTGACTTGCACTTGCCGATACAGACTCACTTGCGCTTACTGAGGCTGACTGGCTAGCACTCGCTGAAGCGGATTCGCTTGCGCTTACTGATGCGGATTGACTGGAGCTTACTGACGCAGACTCACTCGAACTTACCGATGCTGACTCACTTGCGCTCACCGATGCTGA
>NZ_RMVK01000018.1:0-651 GCF_003942875.1 Streptococcus oralis
GTCTACTTCGAACTTACCAACATTTGGCACTTCCTTCATAGCTGTACCATTGTCAAATAATGGAGTTGAATCAGCTGGGAATGGAACTGAGTCATGGCCTGGAGTGAAGGTCACTTTACCTTCTTGGACNTGACCTTGNAGNCCTTCTGTCTTATCACCTGNACCAGTTGGNGTTACTTTCGTAAACTCTGGACTNTANGTCGCAGTGACTGGAGTGCCNTTCTTATCAACACGTTTGACTGTGACTGGATCTGGGTTTCCAACAAACTGTTTGTCTGGTGTGAAGGTCACTGTACCATCTGGTGAGATTGCATAAGTTCCTTCACCTGGAATCACTTTTTCAGTTGATCCATCTTCAAAGGTTGGCTCTACTGTTTCATCGATTGGAACCAGTGGATCGCCGCCTTGGAAGCTTGGAGTGCCCGTTTGTGGAACACCTTGAGGACCTGTGCTGGTTGCACCAGTACCTGTTGGGGTCACTTTCGTAAACTCTGGACTGTAAGTCGCAGTGACTGGGGTGCCGTTCTTATCTACGCGTTTGACTGTGACTGGATCTGGGTTTCCAACAAACTGTTTGTCTGGGGTGAAGGTTACAGTTCCGTCTGGTGCAATCGTGTAAGTTCCTTGACCTGGAATAGATTTCTCTTTGCT
>NZ_RMVK01000019.1:0-609 GCF_003942875.1 Streptococcus oralis
TAGCTGTGATATACTAATATAGTTGTCGCTTGAGAGAGAATGAGTGACAAAGACCTTTGAAAACTGAACAAGACGAACCAATGTGCAGGGCACTATAACTGAAGTTATAGTACTGAACAATGAAAAAACAATAAATCTGTCAGTGACAGAAATGAGTGAGAACTCAAACTTTTAATGAGAGTTTGATCCTGGCTCAGGACGAACGCTGGCGGCGTGCCTAATACATGCAAGTAGAACGCTGAAGGAGGAGCTTGCTCTTCTGGATGAGTTGCGAACGGGTGAGTAACGCGTAGGTAACCTGCCTGGTAGCGGGGGATAACTATTGGAAACGATAGCTAATACCGCATAAGAGTAGATGTCGCATGACATTTGCTTAAAAGGTGCAATTGCATCACTACCAGATGGACCTGCGTTGTATTAGCTAGTTGGTGAGGTAACGGCTCACCAAGGCAACGATACATAGCCGACCTGAGAGGGTGATCGGCCACACTGGGACTGAGACACGGCCCAGACTCCTACGGGAGGCAGCAGTAGGGAATCTTCGGCAATGGACGGAAGTCTGACCGAGCAACGCCGCGTGAGTGAAGAAGGTTTTCGGATCGTAAAGCT
>NZ_RMVK01000020.1:0-539 GCF_003942875.1 Streptococcus oralis
GTAGCCTGGAATATCTTTCTTAGGTTGTTCACCGTCTTCGCTTGGATATCCTGGAATTTCATTGCCTTCCTTATCCTTGTGACTGGTCTTAACCTTCTCATAAACATGTTCTGTGTCGCCGTTTGGAAGTTTCTTAGTCTCTACGAAGCGGTAGCCTGGAATATCTTTCTTAGGTTGTTCACCGTCTTCGCTTGGATAACCTGGAATGTCATTGCCTTCCTTATCCTTGTGACTAGTCTTAACCTTCTCATAAACATGTTCTGTGTCGCCGTTTGGAAGTTTCTTAGTCTCTACGAAGCGGTAGCCTGGAATATCTTTCTTAGGTTGTTCACCGTCTTCGCTTGGATAACCTGGAATTTCATTGCCTTCCTTATCCTTGTGACTGGTCTTAACCTTCGCTTGGATAACCTGGAATTTCATTGCCTTCCTTTTCTTAGTCTCTACGAAGCGGTAGCCTGGAATATCTTTCTGTGTCGCCGTTTGGAAGTTTCTTAGTCTCTACGAAGCGGTAGCCTGGAATATCTTTCTTAGGTTGTTCA
>NZ_RMVK01000021.1:0-520 GCF_003942875.1 Streptococcus oralis
GTTCGGTTCGAAGTAGACGCAGATGGCAAGGTGACCTTCACTCCTGATAAACAGTTCAAGGGTGAAACATCAGAGCTTGAATTGACTCGAATGGATGTCAACGGAACTCCTGTTACTGTCAAGTACCAAGCGGTGGTGAAAGAAGTAGTTCCAACCAGCACTAACGTAACTAGCACAGGTCCTCAGGGTGTTCCACAAACAGGCACTCCAACCTTCCAAGGTGGTGACCCACTGGTTCCAATCGATGAAACAGTTGAACCAGCCTTCGAAGATGGAAGCAAAGAGAAATCTATTCCAGGTCAAGGAACTTACACGATTGCACCAGACGGAACTGTAACCTTCACCCCAGACAAACAGTTTGTTGGAAACCCAGATCCAGTCACAGTCAAACGCGTAGATAAGAACGGCACCCCAGTCACTGCGACTTACAGTCCAGAGTTTACGAAAGTGACCCCAACAGGTACTGGTGCAACCAGCACAGGTCCTCAAGGTGTTCCACAAACGGGCACTCCAAGCTTCC
>NZ_RMVK01000022.1:0-514 GCF_003942875.1 Streptococcus oralis
TGGTGCCAAGTTGAGATCTTTAGACTTACCAGCTTCTGAAGTCCAGCTTTCTACAGCTGTACCTTCTGCCTTATCGCCCTTATAGATCTTGATTTGAGCGCCTGCGATTTCCGTACCACCAAGGCTAACCTTACTGAAGGTAATCTTACGTGGGAGGTCATCGTCTTTATCGGTTACAGTTACAGTTGAACCGTTTGTGGCAACTTTGTTTTCTTCACCCTTAGAGTCTTTTTCACCAACATTGGTCACTTCCACTGTGCCGTCATGTTTGACTTGGAAAGTGATGTCCGTTACTTTGAGGTAACCTGTTGGGGCTGCTTCCTCATGGAAGGTGTAAGTACCTGGGGCCAAGTTGAGATCTTTAGACTTACCAGCTTCTGAAGTCCAGCTTTCTACGNCTGTGCCTTCTGCCTTATCGCCCTTGTAGATCTTGATTTGAGCGCCTGCGATTTCTGTTCCACCAAGGCTAACCTTGCTGAAGGTAATCTTACGTGGAAGGTCATCGTCTTTATCG